>CANQES010000024.1 GCA_947595555.1 uncultured Clostridia bacterium
AATAAATTTTTAAACATAAAGTCAGTTGTTGCTGGAATTCTTATGATTTTTCCGTTTTGTATTGTTGCTCCTCTGGCGTCTTTTTCGTATTGTTGTTTCTTCATTTCTACTTCCTTTCTATTTTACCACTAAATTTGATTTTATACAAGGGTTAATTTATGTTTTTGGTATAAAATTGATTAAATTTATATTTATGGAAACTTTTTAGATTAATAAAATTTTAGAATAAATTTTTAATTACAAAACTTATTTGAATAAATTTAATCTATATTACCATAAATTTCCATGTATGGCAATAGTTTTTAGAAAAAATATTTAAAAAAAAATGCCTATATCAATATAAGCATTTTTCTAAAATTTTATTGAATTTTAAATGACATTACAAAGTCTGTTTCTTCTCCTAATTTCATAACTATTGATTTTGTTAGTACTTCTGTATTTTCCTTTGTAATATCTGTTAATTCTATATCTTGTACATAATTTTGTCCTTGATCTGAAAAGTCTGTAAATTTTACATCATAATGTAATGGTAAATTTTGTCTCATATACTCTTCAAATTTTTCTACACTTCCAAAATTGTTTTGGCGAAATGTTTCATCTAATACATTATATGCTGCTTTGTAATCTCTATTATTTAACATTTGTATCCATTTGTCTATATTCATCATTACTTTCATATGGTTATCAGATATTTCGTATGTGGTTGTAAATTTTTCATTTGGTAATGTATAAGTATCTAGTGTTAGTGTAAATTCCATTAGTGCTGTTTCTTTGAATATGTATAAGTTTTTATATTGGTCCCTACATACATATTCAGTATAGTCTTCATAGTTGTTTACCATATATGATGAAAATACTGCTTGATTTATTTCTCTAGAATTATCTTGTATATATTTTTCAAAATTTTCAAAATTGCCAAATCTTTTTTCTTTGTAGTCTTTATCTAAACATTCATAAGCAAATTGAATATCATATGTTAAGTTTATTTTAAAATCAGCAAAGTATTTTCTACAAATATCTTCTGTACTAACTGCTTTTTCTATAAATGTATTATAATTATTTTTTTCTATTTGCTCTTCATCATAGAGTTGTACATTTTGATTTACGGACAAATTAATATTTTCTTCTTCTATGTATTGATTTGGTATTATTAGAAAAGTATTATTAATGTTATCAATTAACACAATTATTTTAAATTCTTGTTTCGTAAAATCATTTTTATTTATTAGTACTCCTGTAACTAAATATGCATTTATAGACGTACTTTCCTCATATGCAACTTTACTCACAGTTTGTATTGATTTATATATACTATTTATTCTTACTTCTTGTTCTTTAATAGCAATTTTTTCATATATATTTTCTTGTGTTATATTCATTTTTTCAATTACAAAATCTGGTATAATATTTACTAATTGCTCTTTTTGTCTTTCATTATATTCTTTTTCTTGCTGATTTAAATTTTTATCATTTAGTTCCATTTCTGCAATTCTTAAATTATCTGAATAGCGTGAATACATATTTAAGCAATATTGCACATTAAACCATTCATTTTTATTTTCTATTTTTGTAATTTTATTTGCTTTATTAAAAGATTCTTCAATAGTAATTGCATTAGAATTACTTTCTTCTTTATTATTAATCAATACAGCTAAAATTATTATTATTACAATAATTAATATAATTAATATTAAAATACATTTCTTAATAATATTCATCTCTCACACCATCCTTATCTACCTAATACAAAAACACCTTGTACTCCTTTACTAAATACTTGATTATATCTATATCCTTGATCCATAGCATAATATGAAGCTGATTCTAATACATAGTATTGATCTCCTTCTCTGCCGTTACACATGATAAAATGTCCTCCTCCAGTGTAAATGCCATTAGCATCTATACTGAATATACAACATTTTCCAGCATCTAATGCTGCATCAATATTAGCCTTATCGTATCTATCTATCCATTCATATGTTAATCCATATTTTTTTGCTATTGCCTGAGAAGATGCAGCACCATTATTAACAGTACCAATTCCTAAAGAATTTAAATATTCAACAATATCAATTGGTGTAATCTCTTGTTGCAAAAGTCCAGAAACTGCCATTGCCAAAGCACAAGCACCACATCCACCAGCTCCAATTGTTCCACTTGCACTATCATAATATGGATAACTTGCCCATCTTGAATCACTTTGCTTATATCTAGGACAGCTTACTCCCTTTGTACTCCATCCTTCCATTGTAGCTATTCCATAAGTTGGTTTTTCAAGATCTTTATATTTATTATATATCTCTAGAGCACTTCGTTCTCTTGCAGGAGATGAAGCATTACCAGGTCTTTCAAAGTATTTAAAAAATAAATATGCTGCTTCTTGTGGTGTACTTGCTTGCATGAACGCATTTCTTCCAGATCCAAATTGGGCTACTGCGCAGCCATCAGCTCCACCACTTTGCTCTGACATTTCAGCTAGCAAAAATTCTATTTGCATATTTTCGTCATCAATTCCTACACCCTTCTTTTGAGCATAATCATATAATCCTGTTTTTCTTGTTGTATCTGTCCATTGTGCTAAGCCATAACCAATACTGTCTGTTTTAAAGTTCTTATAAGAACCATTATTAACAGCTTCTGTATATGTTTGATCATTATAAGTGCCTTCATAAGAATTTTGCATATTGTTAGATCTAAAACCAGACTCATTTGCAAAATTTCCCATCGCACCAGCTGTAGCAATTTTAGAATATCCTGCATCTAATAATGCCCACCAAACTTTTTCTTCAAAGCTATTTCCATAAAACCTACCACCACCATTGGCTGTAGTAAATTTATTATCCTCATAAATGCTAAAATCAAACAAATCCTTATTTCCAATATTAGCCTCATCTTTAACACAAGCAAACAAATACTTTGTTAATTCAATCATATTACTTGTTTTAGAGCTTTTCTCCATTAATTGATAAAGCCAATCATCAGTAATATTGCCTATTGCCTCACTTTTTCTAAAAATATCAATAAACTTTCTCTCATTTCCTACTGCATGGGATTCGCCTGAAGTGTATTGATTTGTAATACTAGATCCATTATTTGTAGTTTCAACTTTTACATTACTGTTATCAGATGAATAAGATTGGTCTTTATAGAATTTTACAAACCAGCAATCCGCATATGTTAATTCTATTGTTGGAGAACATGATTCTGTAGTTATTGTATATGGAATTTCATTTCCAAATTCATCATAACGATATTCTACTGTTTGTGAAGTAGTAACCTTGTCTTGAATTGCCAATACAATTTCAGAATCCATTGCTAATTGTGCTAAATTTTCTGCAAACTCTACATCACTACCACTAATTAAAAAGCATAATAAATATTCAAAAGGCATTGTATATTTATTCATAGCACTATTGTAATTAATCGCTCTTCCCTTTGATATTGTTAATCCTGTTTCTGAATTATAATACCAAGTTGCTGTTATTAATTCTTTTTTTGAATTCAAAGTATATACACCTAGTGCCCTTTCATCATTTTGAGATACCAAAGAATTAAATACATTTTCTTCTACAAATGAAAGTTCATTTATATTAGCACTTGCTTCTATCATTTCTCCTTTTCTCTTATTAGGTGTAACTCTCTTTATATCTATTGTTCCCTGGAATGGATGCTCACCTAAAGGTGCCACTTCTAAAGGTTCATCACTTGTGCTTGTCCCTGCTCCATTCTCTGTAATTATATTATATTTATATTTCCATTCTAATATTCTCTTTACAGATTGATCTATTCTGGCTTCTGTAATTTGTCCATTTTCTATTGCATCTAAAATTGATTTTTTATAGCTATCAAAATTGTAAGTCATTAGCATATCATTTCCTGCTTGTACAGCTTTAACTGCTACATCTGTATAATTGTTCCCTATTGCTTGCATCCCTAAGTCATCTGTCATAACTACACCATCAAAATCTAAATCATTTCTTATAATATTATGTACTTTTAATGATAATGAAGCTGGTAAATCTGAATCAACAGAATTTATTATATTGTGACTTACTAAAATAGTTGGTGCACCTGCTTCAATTCCTGCTTGAAATACTTTTAAATCTTGCGATTTTAAAGTAGCTAATGATCTTTGATCTCTTGCAATTCCATCATGGGTATTTACATTATTTCCATACCCAGGAAAATGCTTTAAGCATGTAGAAAGATTTTTGCTTTTTGCCGCTTCAACAACTGTTTTTACACATTTTGATGTGACTTCAACATCTTCTCCAAAGCTTCTTCCATATTGTCCCATGTAAGAATTTTTACTAGATAAGTCTGCTACTGGTGCTAAGTTTAAATTAATTCCTTTTGATAATAGTAGCTCTGCTTTTTTCTCTTCATCTGCTTTTAATTGCTCATAATTTTTATTTTCTCCATATGATTGTGCTGACGGAAAATTGCTTCCAACTCTTTGGACTTGTCCACCCTCATCGTCTGTTGCATAAATTGCTGGTATTTTATTTGATGATTTTGCACTATTTATTGCTGATTCTACATTTGTGAATGCTGATGAATTGTTTCCCCAATTTAAAACATATCCTCCTGCATCTTGTTTTAATTCATCACCAGAATTAGTCATTACCATAAACATTTGTGATACTTTTTCTTCTAATGTCATACCTGCTAGTTTTTCTTGCACCTTTTCTTCTATACTTTTATATGGATCAGTATTTTCTACCGTACTATTATTTGCATTTGATGCAATAATGCCATTTTTTATAGCACCTACAACTATCTCAATACCTGTATTATTACAGTGTATCCCATCACTAGTGTACTCTGATTTTAAATATCCTTCTCCATCATTCATTCCACTTGATAAATCTACATAATGTAAAATTGACGTTTGATTACAATACGCCATAATGTCATTATTAAACACATCTATATCCGATTTCATTGCTTGTGCATTCCAACCATAACCATGTTCATTAGCTTTTGGATTAATTTGTATGCAACTATTAACATATATTGGAGTGTAAGGGTGCAACTGCATTAAGTAAGTTATTAGTCTTTTCATACTATCTACAGCATTCGATGTGTTTGAATATACACTATTAGCTCCCAATTGTATTGAAATTCCAGAATATTCGCCAGTTATATCAACATTTATTCCTTGTACTGTACCTTTTCCACCATTCCTAGCAACTGCTTCCCATTCGTTTATTCCCGCACTTACAACACCACTAACTTTTACGTTCTTACCTAAGGCACGAAGCTTAACTCCTGTGTTCCCTGCATATCTAGAATCACCTATGAATAAGAAATTATCCAAATTACTAGGAGCACTTACATTTGGTGTCTGTTCTTGTGTTGTATCAACTCCCTGCGATTCAACAGCTGTCAGATTTTCTGTAGGACCACCTAAATTTGGCAATTGTGTTATTACTTCCGCTTGGAAAAATTTTAATATAGTTGATTTATCTTGAGTAATAATTGCTGGATTCGTCTCATTTATCTTATCAATAATGTCTTGTAAATGTTCTTCTACTCCACTTTTAAATTGCCAATAATATCCATTTGTAGAATCCCCTGCTATTTCTACTAAATCTTTTATATCTGAAACATTGTATTCTTCATAAATTGTATCTATAGTTTTTTCAAACGCAAGATTATGTAACCAATTAAGAAATCCTTCAATTAACCCAACAACAATCAATACAGTACTAATTAATATCACAAATTTTAATATTGCAGGAATAGAAGTAACAAAAGTAATCATTTTTCTTAATGTGTTTTTAGTGTCTTGAGCATTTCTTACACCGTCTTTTACATGATCTAACAAATTTTTATCTTTAGTTTCATCTTGCTTTTCTAGTTGTTTTTCTTCATCTTCTACCATGTTACCACCTCCTCTGCTACTCCTTAATTGATAATTATAGTTCTACCTTAATATTCATTTTCTCTGTATTATTTGTATGTCCTTGTAAATATTGCTGATAATTAGTAATAATATCTGTAAAATTTATGCTTTCTATGTTTAAGTCTTCTCTAAAGACTATTCCAAATTTGATATTTATTGTTTTTTCTTCATTTGATTTTACTATAAAGTCTTCATTTAAATTTTCATATAATAATGCTTCAAAATTAGTTCCTACACTATTAGTTGCATAAACTGTACCTGTATTTTCTCCTGTATCTAAAAATATATCATTTGGCGTTTCGTTTTTTATTTTTATTTGATATATATAATATTCTTTATACATTTTTACTTTTTCTATTGTTATATTAATTCCTTGTTCAGATTGACTCTTTTCAATGTCTTGTATTTGTATTAAATTTCCAATATTTATTTTGTTCGTACCATTTTCTTTTACTATTGTATAATAATCTTCTATGTATTCACTCTCTCCTATGTTTCCAGTTGATAAATTATCTTCATATAATTTTATTATATATGTATTGATTTTTAAAGAATTCCATGATTGAAATGTGTACGTTTTTTTTGTGCTAAAGTTTCGCATCCAATAAGTATTTTTAAATTGTTCTAGTGTTGGATATAACTCTTTTTTACATTGAGTAGACAAAGCATCATAGGCTTTGTCTACTTCTTGGTTTATACAATCATTTAAAAATTTTTCTATTAATGTGCCAAATTGGTTTTTATTACTTTTTGAAACACTCCCCCCAGAAATGATTGATTCACTCTGACTTTTATAGGATTCCTCTTCAATCTTACTTGTATTTTCGGATTGTTTTTTGCTATTTACTTTTATTATGTAATTAATCATTTGTATCATTACTATTATAAATATTATAATTATTATAAATGTCCAAAATTCTTTTCTGTTTTGATTATATATTCTTATAATATGATTCAATTTGAATCCTCCTTATGGTAATGTAGTATTGTTTCTGTTGTTTCTGTTGTTTCTTTGTGTTTGACGATTAGTTGATTTTTTTAATTCCTTGTATTCTGCTTCTGCTACTGTAGTACTATCTTTTGCTTTTGAATTTGCTACTTTACTAGCCCTTGCCTTTTTTTCATTTGCTGATCCATCCATTGCTTTTCTCTTGCCTTTTGCTTTAACAATATCCTCTTCTCTTTTGTTCTTTGTTAATTTCCTATCTTCTACTTCCGCTTTTGTTCTTGCTACTCTAGTAGTATCTTTTGCTTCTGAATTTGTTGCTGCACTAGTCCTTGCTTTTTTATCATCTGCTGATCTATCCATTGCCTTTCTATCATTTGCTGATCTATCCATTGCCTTTCTTTTGTCCTGCGTGCTACTGATTCCTCGTCTTTCTTGTCTTTTTTCTTTTTCTTTATTAGTATTTCTTATCTTCATATATTTTTCGGCACCGCCAACCTCTTGTAAATCTGCAAATATTTTCATTGCCTCTTCTTCATCTTTTTCATTACTGTTTAAATTATAATAGAAACTGTCTTCCAATTCTTGCCTTTTCTCATAATTATAAATATAAGATCTATCAAATGCTCCAGCTTCTTGGGCAATATTAATTATTTTTTCGTGATCTCTATTGCTTGATCCTATCTTACTACCACGCCTTGCTTCTACTTTTAATATTTTTTCCTGTAACTTTTCATCGTTAATTCCTGCTTTTTTCATATCCCAAACTGCATCCATAACTTGAGCAGTTGAAAATGTGTTACCGTTTTTAGATAGTTTCGCTGCCATATCATGATATTTTATTTTTTCTGCATCATCTCTCATAAAGTTTTTCTTTCTAATGTCATTTTGTCTTTTTATGTCTCTATTTCTTGCATAATTTAATCCATATGCTTCTTCTTCATAAGCTCTTCTAACATTTCCTGGTTGTTTCAATACATTTTTAGCAACTCCACTAACTCTACCAGTCACATTTGCGGCTGTATTTCCTGCTACATATCCAGCTACCGCTCCTCCAGCTACAAATTGTGGTATCTTTGAGGCATCTCCCATTGTTAACGCTGATCCAGCTCCTATGACTGTACCCATTACACCTCCTGCTAATTTAGCACCAGTTCTCGCAATTTTACCTTTATTTACCCATATTCCTCTAACTCCATTTTTTACTCCTCTAATTGTTGTTCTGCCGTACTCCCCTTATAGAATTCTTTACAGGTGTTGGTATATTTCTTATTGCTCCTGGAATTCTATTTAATCCTCTTATGTTAGATCTTTCAAGCTTTCGAACTGCTCCTGAAGCAGTACTTTTAAGACGAGATTGCACACCAGTTCCAAAACTTTTAACACTACTTTTTGTATCATTCCAAACTGATGCAGGTGTCCAACCATATTCATCTCCAAACCATTCTCCAAGCGTTCGAGTATCTTCCTCTTCTGGATTCTCTTCTGGTTGTTCTTTTTCCAAGTCTTCTTCTGAAGAATCCACTCTTTGTGAATTTTTCATTAGAGCTGCATACTCTTCATCTGTTTCTTCTGGCAATTGTTGATTTCCTTCGTTTCCTTCGTTTCCTCCATTTTCACGATGCCCTCCACCTAGTAAAGCTCTGATTCGAGCTTCATATTGTTCATTAGTTTCTCCAGGTAATTGTTGAAATTCATCAGCTGCACCACTTTGTAAAAATTGTGGTGTTTCATCAGCTGCACCACTTTGTAAAAATTGTGGTGTTTCATCAGCTCCTTGATCTTCCTCATCACCATTGCCATGTTTAAAACCACTAAAATCTTTAACGTCATTTTCCTTTATTGGTGTTTTTGTTCTTATTTTGCTATCATCTTCTTTTGATGAACTAGAACCTTTTGAACCACGTACATTTGAACTTCCTAATTTCTTTAAAGCTGACATTGTAACTGCTCCTGCAGCAAAGTCTCCAAATCCACTAGTTGTTTGTCCTCTATCCAATCTAAACATTTTCTTAATAAATTTTTCAGCAGGTACTAAAAACCATATAGCAACTAATGCATAAATTGGATTATCAACTGCCAAGTCAATTGCTGATGATACTAATACAGTATATAAAATTAAATGTACAGGTTGCAAAATAGCATTCATCATATATTCTCTAAGCCATAAATCAAAAGCCTGTGCTTTACCGTCAGCCATTTTATCTAATGGATATGTTAAAGCTACAAGTGGTGAAATCATAGTAAAGAATGCCATATACAATACCCTTTTTAAATATGTAAATGTAAATTTAACAGTGAAAATAACTAGCGCAACATATATAATCGTATATGCAGCACAGTCAAATAGATTATCTCTCTGAGCCATAAAACGTATATATCCTGTTAAATTTGTAGCAAATTTGTTAGTTTTACTTTGACCTAATTCTTCTCCACTATTTTCTCCAGCTAATTCAACTATTACATTAGTGCTTCCAGAAGTTTCAAATAGTTGAGTTATTTTTTCAGATATCATTAAAGTTCCAGACATTATATATTGCATAACAAAAACTAAACAGAATGCTACAACCCAATCCATCAGTTTTTCTCTATATTTTGCTTTTCCTTGTGCTGTAGATTCTATTAAAATTCTAATTCCTATATAAATTAAAACAGATAATAGTCCTACAATTGCTATATTTCTAAATGCTCTATACCACGATGAAATTATCCCATTTAATGATTCTGCAATTGATTCCTTTGTATTGCTTTCGTCTTCTTCCTCTTTTCCATCATCTTTTTCTTCTGAATCTTTTCCGTCATCGTTTTCTGCCGTATCTGCCGAATTTGGCTGTACTACTTTATAATGATGTGGGTTAATAAAGTTAATATCTAAAGCAGCTATTTTATTAGCAAATATATTTTCTGGGCAATATAACATATTAGGTAATTTCCAATCGCCAAGCAGAGTTCCGTCTAATTTTTCTGTAACTTGTCTTGTAACTGCTTTATTTGTATCAATCTTAGATACTGCTAATGAACCTTCGTCAACATTTCTAGTAGTTTTATCTAGCATTACTGAACCTGCTATTTTTTCTGTCCCTAGCATAAAATGATTCATTACCCCCATAAAAATATCACCTAGACTTGCTACTAATTGAACTAATGGTTTTAACAATACTCCTTGTACAAATCCATTTTCATCCGCTTGCACTGGTCTTGGAATAGCAACAAAAAGTACTACAACAAGCATAATAGATGCTATCATCTTTTGTACATTAATTCTACCTTTTCTTGTTCTCATTGTTTCCTCCTTTACTACTCCTATTTTCCAATTTTTTGCATTTTTACTAATTTATTTAGGTTTGTTTCCACAAATTCAAATTCTTTTGCTGTTGGTGTGATTTGTAAAATAGCTGTATCTGCACCAACTTTTAATAATCCCTCTCCTTTTTGGCAATTTATTAGAAATCCTGCCTCTCCATCACTTAGTTTAAATACTTCTTTTACATATTGTATCTCTGATTTATCTTGTGCTAAAAATAATTTAGTATCAGAAGATGTTAGTACTGCTTGTGCTTCTGGTTTTTCATAGAAATCTTGAAATCTTTGAGAAATGATTGCAAGTGATACATTTCTTTTTCTGGCACGTCTTGCCATTGTATTTAAAAAGTCTACCGCTTCTGGGTATGGCAATAACATCCATGCTTCATCAACTAAAACTCTTTTTTTACTAGCTTTTGTTCTATCTTCACTATTCTTTTTTACATATTTTTCCCAAATCCATGAAAGTAAAATTTGTTGTGCAAGTGGTCTTGCAAATCTCTCTTCCAATTGAGAAATGTCTAAGTTAATAAATGGTGCTCCTTCTAATAACTCGAAAGTAGATTGTCCATCAAAGTATGCCATTTGACCATTAAACTCTCTTATGTATTGTCTCATAACTTTTAATAAATAACTATAATGGAAACTATAGTCTGGGTTAGTATTAGAATTTGCTTTCTCTTGTAATCTTTTATACCAACTACCTATTGTTGGCATTTCCTTTTTTTCTTGATATAATTTATTTCCACTTTGGAATTCGCTTCCCTTTTTGTATAGACTTGCTGGATTGCTTGTTATCCCTATACTTGCATATTCTTCTGAAACTACTTCTGCGATAACTTGCTTTGTAAGCTCATTTACTTCTGTACTTCTTGTACTACCTCTCGCCATTGTTATTAAGGCTTGCGTTACATCTTCTACTTTGTTTTCAACATTTAATACAATTCTCTCTCTACCTGTTATTTCATCTTTTACTCTTTCTGGTTCAATATCAAATACATTAATAATGGTTTTTGAATTTGGGCTAAGTACTACATTTATTCCTCCCAAACTTTCTGCCACAATAGAATATTCCCCTTCTGCATCTAATGCTAAGCTTTCAATTCCCATTAATACTGAAGATCTAGAAATCAAAGTTTTCATAGTAACTGATTTACCAGCACCAGATTTAGCAAATATAACCATATTATAGTTTGTAAGTGATGAGTGAAAATTATCAAAAAGAATTGGTGTACCCGTTTGTTTGTTGAATCCTAAAGGGACTCCCGTAGGATGTCCTACGTCTGATGTTGTAAAAGGAAATACTGTTCCCATTGATCTGCTATCAAATGCATGTATTTTTTTTATTTTATCTTCCATTAATGGTAAGTTTGATTTAAATGCTTCCTCTTGTATTGCCCATGCACTTTTTATTCCAACTAATGATTTTGACATTTCTGTTGATAATAATTTTGTTAATCTATCTAAATCTTCTAAGTTATATGCAAATAATGTTGCTATTACAGATGCTTCATACATTTTGTTAAATCCTGCTGCAATTTCATCTCTTAGTTGCTCTGCTTCATATCTTTTTTGTGCTAAAGTACTTTCTCTGTTAATATTACCTCTGTCTGCAGCTACAATTCTTTCTGTTTCTAATTCATTTATTACTTTATTTAATTCATTTTGAGATTTTGATTCCGCAATAGGTGTTATATATATTGAGGTATTTATATCCCCAAAAAAGTATAAATCACGGAATATTTCTGGAAATGTACACATACGTGGAAGAGAAGATACAAAGAAACTTCTTGCGTATCTATTCATGTTTGATATTATTTCTATATGATCTATTTTTGAAACATCAATTCCAGATGGTGCAATTAAATCTTTTATTGTCTTTTTCTTTAGTGTTCCTGCCTCTTCTATATTATTTAGTTGTTCTTGATTTTCTTTGCTTTTTAATAGGCTCATCCGTTTTCCCTCCTTTAGCTTTTGCCGTTACTTTTTCTTTTGTTGCTTTTTCCCTGTCCTTTTTTATATCCTCAATAGCTACCTGTGCTACTTCTTCGCCAACATAATCACTGTTTTCAGATAAGATTAATTCTGCCATTCTGCTAATTAATCTATCCATATTTTGCTCTTTCTCTTTTATTCTTTGTTCTACTACTGTTTGTGCTTTTTCTATTTTTTCATTTGCTAAGTCTATTGCTTTGTCCTCTATTTCTTTGTCTAATACCTTCATTTTCTTTTCAAAAATATCTGGTGCTGTTGAGTATAATTCTTCATAACGTGCTCTTAATGCTTTGTCTAAACCAAATACTTCTGCTTCATCTCTATTATAAGCTACATATAACAATTCAATTAACTCATTTGAATTTAATATTTTTCCAGCTACTGAACAAGATGACAATGCTCCAATTAAAGCTTGTGATTTAGTGTATAGTTCAGAAAATGCCATTCCTCTTATTTCTTCTTGGTTGTAATTATCGTTTGAATTTTCTTCTAAGTAATATGATAATATTATATAATATTGCTTATTTAAAACATTTTTGTTTAAGCTCATCTTTTCTGTGTTATATACAATGTCCTTTCCATATTCGTATAGGTTTCTTTGCTTTGTTAGTTCATAGAAATAACTTTCTAATTCTTCGGTTGTGTATTCACCTGTACCTACCATTCTGTCATATTCATATTTCATATTATTATATTTATCTTGTATTTTTTTTACTTCATTTTTATATGCACTAATGCTATTTTCTAGGTTGATTGTTCTGGTCTGTATATAAATTTGAATTGGATGTCTTAGCGTATTTAAGAATTGTTGAAATCCCTCTTCTACACTTATTTTTTCCATCTGTGACATTAAATCATAATTAACTCCTTGGCACTGTATAACCATCAAATATCTCTTGCCATTTTTTTGAACAATCATATTGTCTTCTACTTTATCAAATTCCATAAAGTCTGTTAATGGTTGTACATTATAGATGTCTCTTACAGTTGTAGTTTTTTGACTTTTTGTGCCTTTGCTTTTTTCTGATGATAATTCTATTTTTTCTTTTGATGCTTTTTTATTTTTATTTATCTTTGCTCTCAAAGCTAAGTACCATATACATAAAAATATTAATATTCCTATCATACAAATTAGTACAATTGACAATATTTCTGATATCGCATTATCACTAATATTATTCATCTTCTGTTCCTCCTATCTTTTGCGCAGTATTAATATATATTTTTCTTTTTTGCATTTTGAATTTTATTGCTCTTTTTATAACATCATCTATGTTTTCTCCTCCTGCTTTTTTGGTAATATTAAAGGCATTACTTTCTGGCACTTTAAACGTTCCTATTATAAATCCTAATAGGCCCAAAATCCCCATAATTATAATTCCTATCATGTTTAGACTTAATGTTTTAAATAAAATATAAAATACAAAGCCTATACTTACTCCTATTGTTGCATAGATTAATGCTTTAGTTGAAAAGATAAAAAGAATTCTTCCTTCTCCTTTAACATTTCTTGGTATGTTATATGTATTCATTTTTTCCTCCTTAGTTTTTGACATTTATACTTATTATCATTATAACAAAAAAACGCAAAAAATGTAACCTTTTTGCGAAAATATTTTTATTTTAATGAAAATGTAATAAAAATGTAATAAAAAAGGACCTCTTTTTTAAAGAAATCCTCTTCTATATCTATGATTGAATACCACTTGCAAATTGGTACACAACATTTGCTAATATTGAAGCAGCAAATATTAAAATTGCACCTACTAAGTATGGTATCATTGTCTTTTTGTATTCTGCTTTTTCTTCGGCACTTCCCATCATGTATTTTATACCTAATACTATCAATATAATAACAGATATAACAATTCCTACTGTTTGAAGAATATTAACAATGCTATTACCAAAATTAGTAACTTCAGTAACACCTAGTTCATTTGCACCAGTTCCATTTATATTCAATGGTGTAATTGAAGTTGCAAATACACTTGATGATACAGATACTAGTATTAAAGCTATTAATAATGCATTCATTATTTTTACAATCTTTTTGCTCATTTTTTTCCTCCTTTTATTACATTTTTTATATCAACTCTCAATTTATTTATGAGAGAATGTTAAAAACACTTTTATTAAACTTTTATACTTGTTGCAAATTGATATACTATCTGTGCAAATGATGATGCAGCAAATAATACAATAGCTCCTATTAAATAAGGCAACATAGATTTTTTATACTCTGCCCTTTCTTCTGCACTTCCCATCATATATTTTATACCTAAAACCATTAATATTATAACAGATGCTACAATACCAACAGTTCTAATTATAGAAACAACTTGATCTCCAACACCTTTTAAATTGTCTACATCTAAAGTTGTATCTGGTGTAATTGTTGCAGGTGATAAGGCAAATGCACTCGTTGCAATAGACATTATTAATAAATTAATTAATATAATCTTTAATATTTTTGATTTCATATTTTTCCTCCTTTGACTTCTATAAAATACTATTGTACAGCTGGTTTGACGTCGCCACTATCCTTCTTGTCATCTTTTGAGTCTTCTTCCTTCTCTTCAGTAATTACAGTCTCGTTTATTCCATTTGCAAATTTATATACAACTTCTGCTAAATTAGAAGCTGCAAATAAAATAATCGCTCCAATAAGGTATGGTAACATAGATTTTTTATACCCAGCTTTTTCTTCGGCACTTCCCATCATATATTTTATACCTAATACAGATACTATAGCAACTGATAAAACTATTCCTACCGCTCTTATTATACCTACTATATCTTGTCCTGCTTTTTTTAATTGTGTTGTTCCTGTTACATCTTTATCGGTCTTTATAGAGCCTGGTTGCAAATCCTTTAATGTAGTGCCCAGCACAGTTGTTGATATTGAAATAATCATAATACCTATAATTATAATCCCAAAAATTTTTAACATCTTTTTATTCATACTATCCCCCCTAAT
Organism: uncultured Clostridia bacterium; assembly: GCA_947595555.1. Classification (GTDB taxonomy): domain Bacteria; phylum Bacillota; class Clostridia; order TANB77; family CAG-508; genus CAG-269. The sequence continues at coordinate 15,133 of CANQES010000024.1, forward strand.
TCTCCTATTTATTTCATTATAACATTATATATTTTTTTTTTCAACTATTAATTTATACTATACGAATTTTCTTACTTTTTAATATCCATGTACTAATTTATAAATTATTTCTGGTACAGTTGTTATTGAAAATACCAGTACTGCTCCAATTGCATAAGAAATTACTGTTTTTTTGTATTCTGCCTTTTCTTCTACGCTTCCTAACATATACTTAATTCCTACTATTCCAATCATTGCCACAGATACTATAATACCAATTGCTTGTATAACACCTAACACAACTCCTACCTTTGACAAAAATCCACTTAATTGTGAGTCCTTTATCTTACCTTCATATTCACTTAAATTTCCAAGTCCTAATTCTTTTGAAACCTCCTCTGTGTATTCTGAATAAGATATAGAACTAATTAGTAGTAATATTGTAACAAATGATATTATTACTATAAAAAATTTTTTTACCATTCTACTCCTCCTTTTGTTAATTAACTTTCTTCTATTGTTTTATAACATATGTCTTGCAAATAATCAACATGTCCTTCTTCTACTTTCTTTGAGTCAAATTGTTGTCCAAAATTTACTACTATACTCCATATTGTAATTGCTCCAAATACAACTATACAACCTACAATATATGGTATTAATAATTGCTTTACATCAGCTTTTTCCTCTGCTGCTCCTGTCATGAATTTAATTCCTAAAATTCCTCCAATTATTACCGCTATTACTATTCCTACTGTTAATAATATTCCTGATAGTGTTTGTGAAAAACTCTTCAAGCTTTTTTTATTTTCTCCTAAAGGATTTGTGTGTTCTGCATCACTTTCACTCATAAATTTATCCGCATCAGTCATCATATCTTTTATTGTTCCTACTGATGTTTTTGGTGTATCTGTGGTATCTGGATTTTGATAAAGTGTATCATCACTATCATTTCCTAATATATCTTCACCTGCTAATGCATCACCAGGACTACCTGTAGATTTTAATTTATTGGCCCAAATCTCTCTTAATTCTTGGTCTGTTGTTTCTTCCGTAATACCATATAATTCTCTGTATTCTTTTATTTGCTCCACTGTATATTCCTTTTTCTTTTCTTTTGAATCATTTATACTAACTGTCGCTTCTTTACCACTACTAGTTTTGGGTTTATGTCCTTTGTTTTCATATGCTATATTCATGTTATTTATAATTTCATTATATGCCTTTGTCGCTTTATCATCAGTTCTTGTTGTTTCTATACTAGCTTGTTCGCTCCTTAATATCTTTTTTATGTTTTCAAAGTCTTCCTCTTTCATGTCCTCTAGATATGTATCAAAATTCCATTTTCCATTTTTATAGTACTTTTCTTTATACCCTTCATATGTAGCACCAAATTTTTCATTATTATCTACAGCACTTACATAACAGCTTAAAGAACAAATTAATATTAATATAGATACTATTTTTATGCATTTTTTCATCTTATCACCCACATTCTTTTCCACTATAATTCTTTATTTAATTTTAACATAATACGACAAAATTTTCAATCCTATTATCGAAAAAAGCATAGAACGCTTTCTGTTCTATGCTATAAGTCCTTTTCGTTTTAGTCCATATTCTGGCGTAGGTGAGAGGGTTCGAACCTCCGCGCCGATTGCTCGACCTAGCAGTTTAGCAAACTGCCCCCTTCACCACTTGGGTACACCTACATATATAAATAGAAGTTAGACATATTGCATCTAACTTCTATTATTTGGCGGAGAGGGTGGGATTCGAACCCACGGTACGCTACAAACGCACGCCAATTTTCAAGACTGGTGCCATAAACCAACTCGACCACCTCTCCA
>CANQES010000025.1 GCA_947595555.1 uncultured Clostridia bacterium
CTTTGAAAAAATATTTTTAGAATAAAAAGTATATTGATTATACTATCATTTATATAAAAAATCAAGAAAATGAAAAATTTATAGTTAAAATAGTTGATAATAAAATTAGAAATTGATATAATATTACAAAAGTATGAGGTAATAAAATGTATAATCAACTAACAATAAATATAGATATAAAAGATAATAATTTAGAAAAAGAATATTCAAGAAAAATGTCTCAAGAACATATAAAAAAATATGGGCAATATTTTACAGATAAGAATATAGCTGAATTTATGGTTAAATGGGCATGTAAAGACGCTAGAAATGTACTGGATCCTGCAGTTGGAAATAGTATTTTTTTTAAGGAAATTGTGAAGAATTATAAAAATTGTGTTTTAGATGGTTATGAAATAGACCAAAAAATATTAGAGTTCTTTGGTAACCCAGCAAATGCAAATATATATAATTTAGACTACTTAACCAATGATTGGGAAAAAAAATATGATGCGATTGTTTGCAATCCTCCATATAATAAATTTCAAGCTATAGATAATAGAAAAGAAATTATAAAACAAATTTTTTATAATACTAATATAAAATTTAGTAGTTATACTAATATATATATATATTTCTTATTAAAAAGCATATATCAATTATCAGAACAAGGTAAATTAGCATATATTATACCAACAGAGTTTTTAAATTCTAAATATGGAGAAAAAATAAAGGAAATATTAATTGACAGAAAACTTTTAAATGCAATTATAAATTTTGACAATAATTCTGAATTATTTTTTAATGCAACAACAACTAGTTGCATTTTATTGATAGATAAATCAATAAAAAATGAAATTAAGTTTTATAATTTAAAATCAATTGACGAATTAAATATGATAAATGAAGAACTTTTTTCCGAAAAATACTGCATTAAAGTTAAATATAAAAATATTAATGCAAAAGAAAAATGGCGTTGCTATTTAAAACATGAAAATAATAATAGTAATAAACAATATAAAAACATAAAAAAAATTTCAGAATTTTGTTCTGTTAAAAGAGGAATTGCTACTGGAGATAATGAATTTTTTTGTTTATCTAAATCAAAAATGAAACAATATAAAATACCAATTCAAAGTGTAAGTAATTGTATATGTAAATCAGCATATATATCTAATCCTATATTTCAAAAAAAAGATTTTGAGATATTAAAAGAGAAGGACAAAACAGTATTCTTACTAGATATTAATGAAAATGATGAAAATATGGTTAAAAACTATATATCTATGGGAATAAAAAAAGGTGTAAATAAAAGATATCTTCCTGCTAATAGAAAAAAATGGTATATAATGGAACAAAAAGATGTTGCACCTATATGGGTAAGTTCAGCATGTAGAGATAAAATTAAATTTATAAGAAATTTAACAGATTCAAAGACTTTAACGACATTTCACTCTATTTTTGTAAATAAAAATTATGAAAAGGATACAGATTTAATTTTTTGTTATTTTTTGACACCTATAGCTCAAAGTCTTATTAATGATAATAGGAAAGAACTAGGAAACGGGCTAAATAAATTTCAACCAAATGACTTAAATTCAGCAAATATGCTAGACTTAAATATACTAACAAAAGATGATAGAAAAAAAATATTAAATATTTATGATGATATGAAAAATTCATATAACTACAATCAAGTAGAACAAATTAATGAAATAATAAATAAATATATAAAATGAAAACTTCCTAAAAGAAGTTTTTATTTTTTAACTTTTTTGATTTAGCGATATTATTTTCAGCAATAAGTAATTCAAGAAATTCTTGTGGGGTCCTTTTTATTGCATTTTTTAAATTTTTATATTTAGATGATTGGAGATTACCATTATTACTTGGATTTACATATACATCTGGAATCCAAGCAGTAGGAAATACAATACAATTTTCTAAACCAATCGTCATATCAGGGTTAAACTTTATAACAAATGTTGCAATGTATAAATTGGCATTAGGATTATCCCTATAGAATTTTATTAATTTTTCTGCTTTTGAAATATCATCTTTATTAGTTCTTCCTCCTAATACTGAAGATTTAATATTTACATATGATTCTACTGATTTTCCATAACAAAACTTAAAATCATATACACCAACTTCAGATGAGGCAGGATGAACACTGTCAAAACCTAATTCTTTTGACTTACTTTCCAAGTTTTGACTTATAACTTCTTCTACAATTCTCCATACAGTTCTACCTTTAGCTGCTTTTCTCCAACCAAATGGCATTATCTTATTATTCGCAATAGGAATATTTCCTATTTTCTTTATTAATTCTAATAATTTACTTTCTAAATATTTTCTTTCTATTTCTAAAGATTCATAATTATCCATTTTATTCCTCAATTCCTTCAAATAATTTACTTAGACTGATTCCTAATCCATCTGAAATTTTTTTTATATTAATAATAGAAATATTTCTTTTTCCAGCTTCAACAGAGGCAAAATATGTTCTATCCATTTCAATTTTTAAAGCAAATTTCTCTTGGCTTAATCCAGTTTGAGCTCGTAATTCTTTTATCCTTTTTCCAAGTTTTTTTGTTATCATTAAATCACCTGCCTTATCAAATTATATCTTTTTATGATTATAAGACAACTGATTATAAGTAACAAAACGCAAAATGTTTGAGATATTGAAAAATGTTGTATTTTTTGATAGAATAATATCGAAAAGAGGGATAAAAATGAATGACGATAATGCCTTAATAAGTACAGCAGTTTTGACTGCGATTTGGGATGACCAACATAAAGATAATATTGAGTTAATAATACCATTTATAATTAACATTATTTACAACAACTATAAAGTGGATGATGTAATAGATGAAGAACTGATAATAAAACAATTAAAAAATAAATTTTGTTTTAACAAGTTTCCACATGCTATTTTAAAAATAATATTAAATCGAATGAAAAAAAAGAAAATTTTAAAATTAGAAAATAAAAAATTTATTGTTGTGGAAAATCTTGTAAAAGATTCTAAAGAATAAAGAGAGATAAAAGCATAAAAAATTTAGATAATGTTAGTAATTGTTTGACTAAAAATTATTTAAAAGCTAGTGGATTTGTAGCATCAGTAAAAAATGATCCAGATCTTGTAACAAAGGATAATATTTTACAGTTTCTTACTAAAAGTGATGCAAAAATATTTATAAATAATTGATAAAATATTGCTATGTCACCAAAACAGTAACGCCAATTATATAAAAATACTTGTAAAATATTAGAAAATATGTTAAAATATCATTTATCAGTGCTATTAAGGATAGAGGTTTCGTTCTAGTAAAATAGATAATATGACTTTAAATCTGAAAAAGGAGAGTAATTATGAAAGAACAAATTGCAAAAATGAAAGAAAATTCATTAAAAGAAATAGAAAAATGTATAGATGAAAAGCAGTTAAATGAAGTAAAAGTTAAATATCTTGGAAAAAAAGGGGAATTGACAGTTATACTTAGAGGAATGGAAACGTTGCAACCAGAAGAAAGACCAATTATTGGGAAATTAGTGAATCAAGTAAGAGATGAATTAGAAACATTATTGCAAAAAAAGGAAAATGAATTTAAGAGAAAAGAATTAGAAAAAAAATTAGAAACAGAAAATATAGATGTTACAGAGCCAAGCAAAAAAATAAAATTGGGAACATTACATCCAATAACGCAAATCATAAACGAAGTAGAAGAAATATTCTTAGGCATGGGATATCAAATAGCAGATGGTCCTGAAGTTGAAAAAGCAATTTACAACTTTGATAAGTTAAACACACCACCAGACCATCCAGCAAGAGATTTACAAGATACATTTTATATTACAGAAAATATATTACTAAGAAGTCAAACATCGCCTGTACAAGCAAGAGTAATGGAAACTCAAAAACCTCCAATAAAAATAATCTGTCCAGGAACAGTATATCGTTCTGATAGTGTAGATGCTACGCATTCGCCAGTATTTCATCAAATTGAAGGATTAGTAGTAGATAAAAATGTAGCTATGACTGATTTAAAAGGAACATTAGAAATGTTTGCAAAAAAATGTCTAGGCGAAAATACAAAAATAAGATTTAGACCACATCATTTTCCATTTACAGAGCCAAGTGCGGAAGCGGACGTATCTTGTTTCGTATGTGGAGGAAAAGGTTGTAAGGTATGTAAAGGAGAAGGCTGGATAGAGTTACTAGGATGTGGAATGGTACATCCAAATGTATTAAAATTTTGTGGCATAAGTCCAGAAGAATATTCGGGATTTGCATTCGGGTTTGGAGTAGAAAGAATTGCAATGGCAAAATTCGGAATTGATGATATGAGATTATTATATGAAAATGATGCAAGATTTTTAAAACAGTTTTAGTTTAGTTATAAAAGAGTATAAAAAAGCAAGTAAGAGGAAATAAATCAAATGCAAATGTAAAGGAGAACAGTAATGAAAGCAAGTGTAGAATGGTTAAGTGAATATAGTGATATTGATGTAGATGCTATTACATTGAGTAATATTTTAACTATGACAGGTTCAAAAGTAGAAACTGTAAATCAATTAGGAAATGATATAAAGAATGTAGTAGTAGGAAAAATTTTAGAAGTAAAAAAACATCCAGATGCTGATAAATTAGTAGTAACTAAAGTTGATGTAGGTACAGAGAAAATGCAAATTGTAACAGGAGCTCCAAATATTCATGTTGGAGATATTGTGCCAATTGCTAAGGACGGATCTGATTTACCAGGTGGAGTAAAAATTAAAAAGAGTATGTTTAGAGGAATAGAATCTTGTGGAATGATGTGTTCTTTAGGAGAATTAAACCTTGACATAGCTAATTATCCCGATCAAATTGAAAATGGAATCATGATATTAGGGGAAAAGCATGAAAAAGATATAGGTAAAGATATTGTAGAAGTTTTGAACTTAAAAGAAGATATAATCGATTTTGAGATTACATCAAACAGACCAGATTGTTTATCAATTGAAGGATTAGGAAGAGAAACAGCAGTATCATTGAATAAACCATTTAAAAATCCAAGAAAAAATATTGATGAATTAAAAATAGAAGACAAAAAGGACATAGAAGGATTAAAAGTAGATATTACTGCACCAGACTTATGCTATAGATATGTAGCAAGAGTTGTAAAAAATGTAAAAATTGGTCCATCACCAGAATGGATGGTAAGAAGGCTAAAAGCATGTGGTGTTAGAAGTATTAATAACATAGTTGATATAACTAACTATGTAATGTTAGAAATGGGTCAACCAATGCATGCATTTGATATTAATTCTATTGCAGGGAAACATATTACTGTAAGAAGAGCAAAAAAAGGGGAGAAAATTGTAACATTAGATGAGCAGGAAAGAATTTTGGACGAAGAAAATTTAGTAATAGCAGATGATGAAAAAGCAGTTGCTATTGCTGGAGTTATGGGAGGGCTCAATTCAGAAATAGAAGAAAATACACAAACTGTTGTGTTTGAATCTGCTGTATTTAATGGTGGTAGTGTTAGAAAAACAGCTAAAAAAGTTGGATTAAGAACAGAAGCGTCATCTCGCTTTGAAAAAGGACTATCTGCTGAAAATGCATTAAGAGCAGCTAATAGAGCAGTAGAATTAGTAATGTTACTTGGGGCTGGAGAAGCGGTGGATGGAAAAATAGACGTCTATCCAACTAAACAAGAAATGAAAAAAATTAAATTAGATGTTGAGAGAATTAATAGCTTGTTAGGAACAAATTTAACAAAAAAAGACATGATAGACATTTTAGAAAAATTAGATATAAAAGTAGAAAATGATGTAGTAATAAGCCCTTATTTTAGAATGGATTTAGAATTTGTGGCAGATATAGCAGAAGAGGTATGCCGTTTTTATGGATACGATAAATTAGATTTTACTTTAATGAAAGCAGATACTACATTAGGCATTAGAAATAAGGAACAAAAAATTCAAAAGAAAGTAAGAGAAACTCTAGTTAACAGAGGACTTTCAGAAATTTATACATATGGATTTGTCAGTGAAAAAGACTTAGATATGTCTAATATCAGTAGTGAAATTAAAAAATATGCTATTACTATTCAAAATCCATTAAGTGATGAATATAAATTGATGAGACCAACAACAGTTCCAAGTATGATGCAAACTTTAGCTATTAATAGCAATAAGAAAAATCAGCAAGTAAAATTTTTTGATTTATCAAGAAGTTATCGAAATATGGAAAAAGAAGTTGAAAATGGAGAAGTGCCATTACAAGAGGACATTTTAACAATTGGAATGTATGGTGAAGATGTTGATTTTTATAGCCTAAAAGGTATATTAGAAAATGTGTTAGAATCAATTAATATTAGATATTATGATATAGAAAAGGAAACCAAAAATACATCTTATCATCCAGGAAGATGTGCTAACATAAAAATAGGAATTGATACTATTGCAACATTAGGAGAAGTACATCCAGAAGTGTTAATGAATTACAATATTAAAGAAAGAGCTTATCTAGCTGAAGTAAATGTAACAAAATTAGTAAAATATTCAAGAACTAACAAAGCTTATTCAGAAGTACCTAAATTTCCAGCAGTTGAAAGAGATATTGCAGTTATTGTAGATGAAAAAGTGGAAGTTGGTCAAATTGAAAAAATTATTACTAAAAAGTCTAAAAAATTGTTGGAAAGTATTGAATTATTTGATATTTATCGTAATGAAAAATTAGGGCAAAATAAGAAGAGTGTTGCTTATTCAATCATTTTTAGAGATAAAAATAAGACTTTAAGTGATGATGATATTAATACTACTATGAATGTAATTGTTTCTGAATTGGAGAATAAACTAGGAGCAGAATTAAGAAAATAAAATCTTGAATATCCTATTACATAGCAGACTATGCTCCCAGTTTTAATAATTATATTTTTTCATAACTTTGGTGTCGCAACTTCCATAATAAAAAATTAAATGTCAGTTGCTCCAAATCGCACTCGCATAGCTCGCTTGGTCGCTTACGCAGTTATTTAAAATATAATTATTAAAACTGGGAGCATAGTCTGTTATGTAGAGGAAATTTACAAAAATATATAAGATTTTTTTCAAAAAGGCTTGACAAATCAACAAAAATGGTGTAAAGTATATTAGCATTACAAAGAAAAGAGGTAGTTTCTATGGAGAAAAATGTGGAAATTAGTATTTTAAATCAAATTTATGGATTATTATTAACTAATAAACAACGTGATATCATAGATGACTACTATAATCGTGACATGTCATTATCTGAAATTGCAGAAAATAATAACATTACAAGACAAGCCGTTCGAGACATTTTAAAGAAAGGGGAGAGAAAGCTTTTCGAATACGAAGAAAAGTTGCAGTTTATGAAAAGGATGTTGAACCAAGAAAAGAAAATCGAAAAAGTTTTATCAGAATTAACAAAAATACAAACAAGTTATTCTGATAAACAAGTAGCAAGTGTATTAGAAAACATAAAAAAAGAATTAAATTGTTTAGTTTAAAGGAGTGAAACATATGGCTTTTGAGGGATTATCTTCTAGGTTGCAAGACATAACAAGGAGAATTAAAGGAAAAGCAAGAATAACAGAATCTGACTTAAAAGAAATGTTAAGAGAAGTAAAACTTGCTCTTTTAGAAGCTGATGTAAATTACAAAATTGTAAAAGATTTTGTAGCAACAATAGGAGAAAAAGCCCTGGGTCAAGATGTCTTAAAATCACTAACACCAGGACAACAAGTAATCAAAATAGTAAAAGATGAATTAGTGGAATTACTAGGAAGAACTGAAAGTAAAATCAATTTTACTCCAAATCCACCAACTATAATTATGTTAGTAGGATTACAAGGTTCTGGTAAAACAACAACTTGTGGAAAATTAGCCAATTTGCTACGAAAACAAGGAAAAAAGCCATTGCTAGTAGCGTGTGATATTTATAGACCAGCTGCTATACAACAATTACAAGTTGTTGGAAAACAATTAAACATTCCAGTATTTGCAAATGAAAATTCAAAAGATGTTATACATATTGCTAAACAAGCCATGTCAACAGCTATATCTAAATTAAATGATGTTATCATTTTAGATACTGCAGGACGTTTGCACATTGATGAAGCATTAATGGATGAATTAAAAAACTTAAAAAGTGGAATTAAGCCACATGAAATATTATTAGTCGTTGATAGTATGACAGGGCAGGATGCTGTAAATGTAGCAGAAAAATTCAATGAAACACTTGGCATTGATGGTGTTGTCTTAACTAAATTAGACGGTGACACAAGAGGTGGTGCTGCATTATCTGTTAAAAAAGTAACAGGAAAACCAATTAAATTTGCAGCAACTGGAGAGAAACTAAGTGATATTGAAACATTTCATCCAGACAGAATGGCACAAAGAATTTTAGGTATGGGAGATATTTTATCAGTCATTGAAAAAGCAGAAGAAGCGTTTGATATAGAAGAAGCAGAAAAGTTAGAAAAGCAATTAAAGAAAAAAGAGTTAGACTTAGACGATTATTTAGCACAGCTACGACAGGTTAAAAAAATGGGGTCATTTTCTTCTTTATTAAAAATGATACCAGGAATGAATCAAATAAAGGATTTAAAAGTTGATGACAAAGAATTTGTCAAAATAGAAGCCATTATTTGTTCAATGACAAAAAAAGAAAGAAGAGACACAAGGCTTTTAAATGCAAGTCGTAGACAGAGAATTGCTAGAGGAAGTGGAACAACAGTGCAAGACATCAACAAATTTATAAAATCTTTTGAAATGACGCAAAAAATGATGAAAAAAATGCAAAGTAATAAAGGTGGAATGAAGAAATTACTAAATGGAATTGATGAAAACACCTTAAAAAACTTTAAAATTTAATATGTTATTAATTTTTTATATTTATAAAATAAACAAGGATAGAGGCAGGTAATTTTTTAAAATAAGGAAAAAGAGGCCGTCCCCAAATCCGTATGGAGGTGAAAAAATGGTAAAAATCAGATTACAAAGACAAGGAAAGAAAAAAGCTCCATTTTATCATATTGTAGTAGCAGATTCAAGAAGCCCAAGAGATGGTAAAATTATTGAGCAATTAGGAACATATGACCCAATGACAGATCCAGTAACAATAGTATTAGATAAAGAAAAAGTAGAAAAATGGATTAAGAATGGTGCAAAACCAACAGATACAGTAAAAGCATTAATCGAAAAAGCATAAGGAGATGATTACAAACATGAAAGATATATTAGAGACTATTATTTTGAATTTAGTTGATAATAAGGAATTTGTTAATATCAAAGAAATAGAAGGAGAAAAATCCATAATCTTTGAAGTAAAAGTTGCTGAAAGTGATATGGGAAAAATAATAGGAAAGCAAGGAAGAATTGCAAAGTCTATTAGAACTGTCATGAAAGCGGTAGCAACGAAGGAACAAAAAAGAGTTTCTGTTGAATTTATTGGATAATGGGAGTTAAAAAAATGACAAAGTATCTTGAAATTGGTCAAGTTGTAAATACCTTTGGTATAAAGGGTATGATAAAAGTTAAACCATTTACAGATGATATTAAAAGATTTGATAAATTGAAAACAGTATATATCGAAAATAAAACAGCTAGAAAAGAATATGACGTTGAAGAAGTAAAGTATCATAAAGATATGGTACTAATGAAACTCAAAGGTATTAATACTCTAGAAGAAGCTAATTTATTAAGACAGAGTTATTTATTAGTGGATAGAGAAAATGAGGAACCTTTAGAAGAAGGAGTCTATTATATTGTAGATTTAATTGGATTAGAGGTTTATACAGATGAGGGACAGTTACTTGGAAATGTTGAAGATATTTTTAATACAGGAAGTAACGATGTGTATGTCGTAAAAAATCAATTAGGAAAACAAATCCTTTTGCCTGGGATACCAGATGTTTTAAAGGATATAAACCTAGGTAAGAAAAGAATAACAGTACACCTAATCCCTGGTTTAATGTAATGTGTGGAGGAAGAAATGAAATTTGATGTTTTAACACTTTTCCCAGAAATGTTTGAACCAGTAAAGCAAAGCATTTTAGGAAAAGCGATGGAAAAAAATCTAATAGAAGTTAATTTGATTAATATTAGACATTTTTCAAAAGATAAACACAAAAAAGTAGATGATACTCCATATGGTGGTGGTGCTGGTATGGTTATGAAACCAGATGTTGTGTATGATGCTTATAAATCAATAGAACATGAAAATGCAAAAGTCATTTATTTATCACCACAAGGACATACTTTAAACCAAAAAATAGTTGAAAGGTTAAGCAAAGAAAATCATCTTATTCTGTTATGTGGACATTATGAAGGAATAGATCAAAGGGTTTTAGATAAAATAGTGGATGAAGAAATATCTATTGGAGATTATGTATTAACTGGTGGAGAGATTCCAGCCATGGTACTGATTGATAGTGTAAGTAGATATGTAGAAGGAGTTTTAAAGCAAGACTCTACACAAGAAGAAAGTTTTTCAAATGGACTACTAGAATATCCACAATATACAAGACCAGAAATATTTGAAGGAGAATCAGTTCCAGACATATTGTTAACAGGACATCATCAAAATATAGAAAAATGGAGAAATGAAAAATCCATCGAGATGACTAAAAAGAAAAGACCAGATTTATTAAAAAATAAGCAATCGAAGTACTGAAAGAGTACCGCTCATTGCAATAAGAAAGAAGGAGGAATTCTAAAATGGATATTATAAAATCTATTGAACATGAACAATTAAAAAACAAAATACCAGAATTAAAAGTTGGTAATACAGTAAGAGTACACGTAAGAATAAAAGAAGGAAATAAAGAAAGAATCCAAGTATTTGAAGGAATTATCATGAAAGTACAAGGAGGAGGAGTTAACAAAACATTTACAGTTAGAAAGATTTCTTATGGTGTAGGTGTTGAAAAAACATTTTTAGTACATTCACCATTAGTAGAAAAAGTAGAACTAGTAAGAGTAGGTAAGGCAAGAAGAGCTAGACTATTCTATTTAAGAGATAGAGTAGGTAAATCTGCTAAGACAAAAGAACAAGTAGGAGCAAGAATCGAAGACAGAGAAATTGTTGTTAAAGAAGACTTAGTTGAAGAAGAACCAGTTGCAGAAACTGAAGAAGTAGTTGAAACACCTGCTGAAGCACCAGTAGTAGAAGAAGTAAAAGAAGAAGTAAAAGCAGAAGCTGCTCCAGAAGAAGCACCAGCTGTAGAAACAGAAAATGTTGCTGTTCAAGAGACAGTAGATACTGTAAAAGAAGAAACAGTAGAAGATGTGAAAGCTGAACCATCAGAAGAAAAATAAAAAATAATTCTTTTTACATGACATGTCTAACTTTGTGACATTAATCACAGAGTTAGGCATTGCTTTTTTTTAGTTTTTGATTTTGAATTTTAACTAATTCATTGGTAAAAGCAGATATAATTATTTTATTATCTTCAGTTAATTTTAAATAATCTTCTAAAAATTTTTCATCTGTTATATTATCAAAAATAGTAGTATTATTGTTGATTAAATCATCGAATAGAAAATCAGAGTTTATTTGTAAAGCTTTACAAAGGCTAATAATTGTAGTTGCACTTCCAAAAGCTATACCTCTTTCTAGCTGACTGATATATCTTGGTGATAAAGAAATCTTTTCTGCTAATTGTTCTTGGGTATATGCTACTTTAGATCTAGCTAATTTAATTCTCTTTCCGATATTTTTTCTTAAAACTTTTTCTTGATTATTCATAAGATTTCCTCCTACATTTTATACAACAAAGTATAGCAATTTGAGTTTAAAAAAAGAATGAACTGTAAATAAGAAAAAACAACACGAATAACACTAATAGTAGCAAAAGTGATATTTTATTTAAGTCTTAACAGTAAGAAAAAAATAAAAAAATTTCAAAAAAGTATTGCAAAATAATAAAACTTATATTAAAATTTAATTGAAGTGGAGAAAAGTGGCACAAAGTGGTGGAAAGTGAAAGAGGTGAAAATTCATTGCTAATTGGTGAATACGAGCATTCTCTAGATGCAAAAGGCAGATTAATTATGCCAGCAAAATTAAGAATTGACATGGGAGAAAAGTTCATTGTAACGAAAGGTTTAGATGGATGTTTGTTTGCGTTTTCACAAAATGAATGGTTAAATTTTGAAACAAAATTAAAATCATTACCACTTTCAGATAAAAATGCTAGAAACTTTGTGAGATTTTTCTTATCAGGAGCAACAGAATGTGAAATGGATAAACAAGGAAGATTTTTATTACCTAATAATTTAAGAATGTCAGCTAAATTAGAAAAGGAAGCAGTGATTATTGGAGTAGGAACAAGACTTGAAATTTGGGATAAGCAAACATGGCAAAATTGCGACGAAAATATTTCAGCAGATGACATTGCAGAAAATATGACATTGCTTGGTATATAACTTGAAAAAGTTTATATAAATTGCCAAAGAAAAGAATACAAAAGATAGTTAAATTCTAAAGAAAAAGATACAAAAGATAAAAGTTTAATGTACAAAAGATAAAAATACAAAAGACATGTTAAACATAAGAAAATGAAAAACCAAAAGATGAGTGAACATATGAAAAAGACAGCTGGTAGTATTCAAAGATTACTAGCTGTTTTCAATAAATTTTTAAATTTATTTTTTGAGGTGCTAAATTGGAATTCAAACATAAACCAGTTATGCTAGAAGAATGTTTGATAGGATTGAAAATAAAATCAGATGGAATCTATGTAGATGGTACGTTAGGCGGTGCTGGGCATAGTAAAGAAATTGCAAAAAAACTTTCAAACAATGGCTTATTAATAGGAATTGACCGTGATGAAGAGGCTTTGCAGGCTGCAAAACAAAATCTAGAAAGATTTTCTAATGTAAAGTATGTACATGATAATCATGATAATATTAAAAGTATATTAGAGCAATTAAACATAGATAAAGTTGATGGAATTTTATTAGATTTAGGAGTTTCTTCATATCAATTAGATGAAAAAAATAGAGGATTTAGTTATTTAGGCGAAAATGTCTTAGATATGAGGATGGACAAAACACAAAAATTAACGGCAGACATAGTTATTAATCAATATACAGAGCAAGAATTAGCAAAGATAATTTATGAATATGGAGAGGAAAGATTTTCAAAACAGATTGCTCGAAATATTTGTAAAGTAAGAGAGGAACATCAAATAAAAACAACAAAAGAATTAGTTGACATTATAGAAAAATCAATACCAAAGTCAAAACAAAAAGATGGACATCCAGCAAAAAGAACATTTCAGGCTATTCGTATTGAAGTAAATGATGAAATAAAACCATTATATCAAACTATAAAAGATTGTATAGACTGCTTAGCGACAGGAGGAAGATTATGTGTAATAACTTTCCATTCTTTAGAAGATAGAGCAGTAAAAAATGCATTTATAGAAGCAAAAGGTAAATGTATTTGTCCAAATGATTTACCGTATTGTGTATGTGGTGCAAAATCCCTTGGAAAAATAATAACAAGGAAACCAATTATAGCTACTGAAGAAGAGTTAAAGGAAAATTCAAGGAGTAAAAGTGCAAAACTAAGAATTTTTGAAAAATACTAAGGAGGTGAATAACTTATGGCTAAAAGTAGATATGAATATGAAACAAGTCCACGAAAATTAGAACCAGACATTCGTAGAAAGAGACAAACACAAAGAGATAAATTAACAGTAGTCGAAGATTTACCGAGACAAAATGTAAAAGTATCAAAAAAGCAAAAAGAACGACAAAAAAAATTGACGTTAATTGTTATTGGCATGTTTATGCTATTACTAACCATAAGTTATAGAAATTCACAAATAAATGAAAGATTTAGTCAAGTACAAACTTTAAAAAGACAATTATCATCTCTTCAGAAAGAAAATGAACAATTAAAAGTTAGTATAGAAAATAGTGTTACTTTAAATACTATTGAAAAATTAGCGAAAGACAAGTTAGGAATGCAAAAATTAACTAACAAGCAAACCAAATATATTAGTTTACCAAAAAAAGACTATGTAGAGTCTACAACAGAAGAAGTTATAATAAAAAAAGAAAAAAATTGGTTTGAAGAATTTGTAGACAAAATATTTCATAAATAAAAATCCTTCTAATAAAATGAATTAGGAGGATTTTTTTTATGATGACATTAAAACTTTCAGGAAAGAAAAAAATGAGAAACACCCTTTTTATAACTTTTTTTATTATTAGTTGTTTAATTGGCAGAATAGGGTATATCCAATTAATACAGGGAGAAAAGTTATCAAGTATGGCTTATCAACAACAAACTTTAGATAGGGGTATTAATCCAAAGAGAGGTACAATATATGATAGTACGGGAAAAAATATATTGGCAGTAAGCAGTACAGTAGAAACTGTTACTGTAAATCCAGGAAATATTGCAAAGGAGAATAAAGAAAAAGTGGCCAAAATATTGTCAGACATATTTGAATTAGACTATGAAAAAACATTAAAAAAAGTTAGTAAAAGAAGTTCTATTGAAACAATAAGTAAAAAAGTAGATAAAGAAAAAACAGACCAATTAAGGATATGGATGGAACAAAATGGGATTTCATCAGGAATAAACATCGATGAAGATACCAAAAGATATTATCCATATAATACGCTTGCTTCTCAAATTATTGGCTTTTGTGGAAGTGACAATCAAGGATTAGATGGCGTTGAAGCAAAATATGATGAAAAATTAAAAGGAACAAAAGGTGCTATTCAACGACATACTGATGCTAAGGGAGGAGATATAGGTGAAGAGGGAGAAAATTATGTGTCAGCTATTGATGGAAATGATTTAGTACTTACTATTGATTTAAGTGTACAGTCCATAGTAGAAAAATATTTAGAAGAAGCATGTATTGACAATCTTTGTACAGATGGTGGAAATGTAGTTGTTATGAATCCAAAAAACGGTGATATTCTAGCTATGGCGACATATCCTAATTATAATTTAAATTCTCCTTATGACGCATATACAGAAGAATTAAAACAAGCATGGGATAATATGGAGCAATCAGAAAAAACAAAAAATTTGCAAGCAGTATGGAGAAATAAAGCTATTGCAGATACATACGAACCTGGTTCGGTATTTAAATTGATAACGGCTTCAGCGGCAATTGAGGAGGGGCTTGTAACTGACATTGATAAACAAGGACAATTTTCTTGTACAGGTGGAATTGAAGTGGCAGGAGTTAGAATTAAATGTTGGAGATATTATAGACCTCATGGTTCTGAAAGTTTGCGAATGGGTTTAATGAATTCTTGTAATCCTGTTTTTATAGGATTAGGTCAACAATTAGGTGTGCAAAAATATTATAGTTATTTAAAAAAATTTAGATTATTAAATAAAACAGAAGTTGATTTACCAGGAGAGGCTAATAGCATTTTTTTAGCTGAAAATAAAGCAGGTCCAGTAGAATTAGCAACTATTAGTTTTGGACAGAGATTTGAAATTACTCCAATTCAATTAGTAACAGCTGTATCTAGTATTGCTAATGGTGGAACTAGTGTACAACCTAGAATTGTGAAACAAATTATTAATAGTGAAACTGGTGAGGTAGAAGATGTCCAAATTAAATCAAATGGAAGGGTTATTTCAAAAGAGACTTCTGATAAAGTGCTTAGTATGATGGAATCAGTTGTATCAGAAGGAACTGGAAAAAATGCTAAAGTAGCAGGATATCGAATCGGGGGAAAGACAGGTACTTCAGAGGATGGTGTTAATACTAATAAGTATGTAACTTCTTTTTGTGGAGTAGCACCTATTGAAGATCCGCAAGTAGTGGTTTTGGTTACTTTATATAATCCAACTGGAGAAGGTGGACACCAAGGAGGTGGTGTGGCAGCCCCAGTAGGAGGTCAGATATTTAGTGAGATTTTACCTTATTTAGAGGTTAATCAAGGAAATGCTGAAGAGATAGAGGTTGTAGAAGAAGTAAGTGTGCCAAATATAGTTGGATTATCAATAAAAGAAGCAGAAAAAATATTAAAAGAAATAGGTTTAGAATTAAGTATTGATGGAATTACAGAAGAAAATAAAGAAACATTAGATAAAGAAAATACAATAATTAAAGAACAAACTCCAATTGAAGGTATTAAGATAAATAAAGGTAATAAAATTTTTGTAAATTATTAAAATTTAGAGGTGTATATATTTGAAAAAACAAAGTGAAAGATTTGCAATAATTTTGCAAATCTTTCACTTTGACTGAAAAATAATATTGACAAATTTAAAAGTTTTCACTATAATATAGTTAGAGGTGAAAAGATATGATTTATAGAGAACATTATATTTCCCAAGTTCGAGAATTTTATGATTCTGATTTGATAAAAATAATAACTGGAATACGACGTTCCGGGAAATCAATTATTTTGGAACAAATAAAGGATGAGATAAACAAAAAAACTGAAAATATAATTAGTTTGAATTTTGAAGATAAGCGTGTAAGTAGTAATATTTTAGACGCAAAAAGCTTAATTGAATATGTGGAAAGTAATAGAAAAAAAGGAAAATGTTATATTTTTCTCGATGAAATTCAAATATTAGATGGATGGCAAGAAGCATGTAAAACATTAAGATTAGATAATAATTCAGTATTTATTACTGGTTCAAACTCGAAATTATTATCTAAAGAATTTACAAAGGAATTAAGTGGAAGATATGTATCTTTTAGAGTAAGACCATTTGTATATAAAGAAATTATGGAATATAC
>CANQES010000026.1 GCA_947595555.1 uncultured Clostridia bacterium
CTCATTCCTCCACTTTCTTTTGTTATTATGTTCTTTTTTTATTTTTAGTATTCTTTTATTTGTTATTCTATCAATGTGCTTGAATTATGTCAAGACGTTGTAAGATATTATTTCATATTTTTTGCTTTTTACATTATTACTTAACAATATATAAAAGAACTGTTTTTAAACAGTCCTTAATATTATATAATTATTTTATATAAATACTTGGATCCACTGGCAAAGAATCTTGTAAAATTTCGAAATGAAGATGAGGTTCCTCTGCAATTTCAAATACAGCTGTGTTTCCAACAGTTCCAATAGCTTGTCCTTTTTCTACCTTTTCACCCTCTACAACAAACTCTGATGTCAACAAGTTAGAATAAACCGTTTGGAAATTATTATCATGTTCAATAACAATTGTCAATCCATATCTAGGGTCATTTTTGATTGATTTGATTGTTCCCGCTTCTGCTGATTTTACAACAGATGTCTTTTCTGCTTTAATATCAATTCCCATATGAGTTGTCCATTCTTTTAAAGTATCAGAATATATCAAATTATCTTTAGCATATTCTCTAGCGATGTCACCTTCTACTGGTTTTGCAAAACTTAATTCTTTTTTCTTTTCTTGAGTAGTAGTTGTTTGGTTTGTCGTACTTGTTTGCTTTACAGTATTTGTCGTATTTGTTGTAGTTTGATTTGATATTTGATTATTTTTCGTCGTATTCGAAGCATTAGTCATATTACTTGTATTAGTATTTTTGGTTTGATTTGTAGTACTATTAGTTGTATTCATTTTACTCGTATTATTAACAGTATTTATTTTATTACTAGCTTCTTCTACTGATTTTCCTATGTCCGTACTAGTACTTTCTGTGTTTTGAGTATTATTAGCAAGGCTTGCCATCTGTTCTAAAGTCATTGTTCCATTTCTCACTTCATCACTCAAACTTTTACTGTACATAAATAAAGCAAATACAATCACTCCTAAAATAGCAACTCCTATCACTGCATATAAGATAATTTTATCTGTTGATATTCCAGATTGTAAATTATTTCTTCTATTTTCTCTTCTCATATAATCCTCCTTAAATAGTTTATTAATACAAGTATTTCCTATTTTTAGAAGAATATACATTTATATGGTATTTATTTCTTCTATGTCCACACCAACATAAAAATGGTGAATAATATCTTCATAATTTTTTCCTTGTTTTGCTAAACTGTCTGCTCCTGTTTGACTCATTCCAACTCCGTGTCCATAGCCTTTTACAGAAAATTTTACTTTATTATCTTGTTTTTGAATGTCAAAGTTGGTTGACCTTAATCCAAAAATAGTTCTTGCTTCAACTCCAGATATTTGATGATTTCCAAATTTTATTGTTTTAACTCTATTACTATCTGTATATTCTAATATTTTAATGTCATCTTCGTTTTGAAAATTAATTTGAATATCCTCATATTTTACTTTTAGTTTTTCAATGACTTCATCGTTTGTAAGAGTCACTTCTGACGCATACTGGTTATATCCTTCTTCTCCTGCTGTTTCAACCACTTGTAAATAAGGTAACCCACTTCCTCCCCAAACATTGACAGGAAGTTCTGTCATTCCTCCACTATTTGCATGAAAAAAAGCATTAATTGGCTGATTTTGATATGTAATAATCTTTCCTTTGGTTTCGTCTACACATTGCTGAATTTTTTGCCAATTACTTTCTCTTTTGCTCTCCTCCCATCTTGCTAATCTATCTTCCTTTGAAACCCAAGCTTGGCAACAAGTTGAATCATCACAAATATCCGCATTTTCATGCTTTGGATTTAATGCTTTATATACAGTATAGGTTCTAGCTACTATAGCCTGTGCTTTTAAAGCTTCCATTTCATAATCTGCTGGCATCTCTGCTGAAACAACATGATATAAATATTCATCAATAGCAACTTTTTCAACTGTTTCTGTTTTTTTATGCAATAACCTGATAGTTCCATATTTTTTATAGTCATACGTGCTTTCTTCTATAATATTATTTTCTTCTCTGACTTCACTTGAATTAGTTGGTATATCTATTTTTGTCAACATTGCTGGTAATACAAAACAAGTAAAAATAAAGCAAAAAAAATATAACAAAAATTTTTTCATGAATTACCTCCCTAATTTTAGTAGATTATTTAAGCCTCTATTAATTTACTTCTCATATTTGATAAAATTCTTCTTTCAATTCTTGACACCTGAACTTGTGTAATTCCTAAAATTTTTGCCACTTGTGCTTGAGTTTTTTCTTTGTAAAATCTTAACAATATAATCTCTTTATCACGTGTTTCTAAACTTTGTATCATTTGTTTAATTGTTAATTTGTTTGCTATTATATCTTCTTCATCTTTATCGTTAGATAATGTTTCTAACAAGCTAATACAATTTCCATCTTTTTGATTAGTATAAGTGCTACTTTCTATTGACTCAACATTATTACTAGCTTCCATTGCCAAAATAATATCCTCTTTTGAAGTTTTTAGTTCTTTTGCTATTTGACTTATGTCTATGTCTTCTCCTTTTTTATCAAGGTATGCTTTTTGCAATTCTCTAATTTTTATGCCTAATTCTTTAATACTTCTACTTACTTTAACTGGTCCATCATCTCTTATGTATCTTTTAATTTCCCCTATCATATAAGGCACTGCATATGTTGATAATTTAACATCATAACTTAAATCAAATCGTTTTATCGATTTTATAAACCCCATACAACCTATTTGATATAAATCTTCTATATCATATCCTCTGCCACTAAATCTTTTTACAATACTCCAAATAAGCCCATTATTTTCTTTGATTAATTCTTCTAAAGCCTTTTCATCCCCGTTCTTGAGCTTTTTTCATTGCTTCTATGTTATTTTCGTACATATTTAAACCTCATTCCTTAATCTTTCGTTATCATCTGAAATTCACCTTCATCATTTTCTATTTTAGGTTTAATTTTTTTACTCATTGTTATTTTAGTTCCTAGACCAATGATAGATTCTACTTCTAATGTGTCCATAAAGCTCTCCATAATTGTAAAACCCATTCCAGACCTTTCTAAGTTTGGTTTTGTAGTATATAAAGGTTCTTTTGCAATATCTACATTTTCAATTCCTTTTCCATTATCTGAAATTTCTAAAATTACTTCATTTTCTTTTAAATAACCAACTATTTTAACAATACCTTGTCTATTTTCATATCCATGAATAATACAATTCGTTACCGCTTCTGATACTGCTGTCTTTATATCTGCTAACTCTTCAATTGTAGGATCTAGCTGTGCTACAAACGCTGCTACTGCAACTCTCGCAAACGCTTCATTACTAGACTTACTAATAAACTCTAATTTCATTTCATTCTCAAAAATATCTTTCATTTTTATATCCTTTCTTGGACATTTCTAATTAATCTTTTTAGAACAATTAGAAACACATTTTTATTAAAATACCTGTGCATCTTGCTCAATATCATGCGCAACCGGAATCAACTTTAAAATTCCACTCATTTCAAATATTCTCTTTACACTTTGCGTTAATTTGCTAACTTCCAATTTAGCACCTATCATATTTGCAAACTTGTATCTTCCAATAATCATTCCTATTCCTGCACTATCCATGAAAGTGACACTATCAAAATCAAATACAACTCTTTTAGGCATATATCTTTCCATTTCATAATCTGCTCTCCTCCTTATCTTTTGTACACTACAATCATCAATTTCATCTGTGATTTTAAAAACTAGAAGCTTGTCCTCCTCATAAAACTTTGACTCCATAAATTCCTCCTTTGTTTTTCTTTGCTATTATAATACTATTACCATATTTTTCCAAGAGTGAAAAATAAGAAGTTTTGTCGATTTGTAAGAAGTTTTCGACAAAAAAATTAAGGACTAGGAAATGATTCCTAAATCCTTAATCATTGTTTTATATTTTTCTAGTTTTGCTTTTTCTTCATCGATTTTGGCTTGTGGTGCTTTATTGATAAATCCTGGATTTGATAGCATTTTTTCACATCTTGCTACTTCTTGTTCTAATCTAGTTTTTTCTGCTTCTTTTCTCTTTCTTTCTTCTTCTCTATCTATTAAACCTTCTAATGGTATATATAACTGTATTCCATCTGCCAAAATTTGAATTGCATCTTCTGGAATTGCAGTTTTGTCTTTTTGGATTTTTAAATTTTTTCCAAATCCTAATTTTTCAATGAAGTCTTTCGTTTGTTCAATTTGTTCTGCATATTCTTCTGTTACAAATATTAATTCTGCTTTTTTTGATGGATGTATGTTTTTACGTGCTCTTATGTTACGAATTTCTACTATGATTTCTTTTAATTTTTCAATAAATTGTTCTTCTTTCTCAAATGTAAATTCTTCTTTTGTTTCTGGCCATTTAGAAACCATTAGTTCTTTGTCACTGTATTGTACTAAATTGCTGTATATGTCAGATGTTACAAAAGGCATAAATGGATGCAACAATTTCATTGAAGTTCTTAAAACATGGTTCAAAATATCGCTAACTGCTATTTTTACTTCTTCATTCTCACTATATATTCGTGGTTTTACCATTTCTATATACCAATCACAAAATTCATTCCAAATAAAATTATATATTTTATCTAATGCAATTCCTAAATCATAATTTTCTATATTTTGAGTTACTTCTGCTACTAATTTATCTAATTTATTTAATATCCACTTATCCTCTATAGCTAATAATGATGAATTATATTGATGAGTTTCTTTATCATATACTTTATTACAAAATTCCTTCACTTTTTCTTCATCTGGGGTATTATTTATAACAAATTTAGCAGCATTCCATATTTTGTTTGCAAAGTTTGATGCTTGGTCCAATTTTTCTGGTAAATAACGGATATCATTTCCCATCGTTGTACCTGATAAAACAGAAAATCTCAAACTATCAGCACCATATTGATCTATTACTTCAATCGGGTCAACTCCGTTCCCCAATGTTTTTGACATTTTTCTTCCTTGGCTATCTCTTACAATTCCATGAATTAAAACATCACTAAATGGTTTTTCTTTCATGACTTCTAATCCTGAAAATACCATTCTTGCTACCCAGAAAAATATAATATCATAACCAGTTACTAAAACGTTAGTTGGATAAAACATCTTTAAGTCTTCTGACTGCGTATTTGGCCAGCCAAGCGTTGAAAATGGCCATAAAGCTGAACTAAACCATGTGTCTAGTGTATCTGGGTCTTGTTCTAATTCAGATGAACCACATTTTTCACATTTTTCTGGTTTCTTTTTTGCCACATTTGTATGTCCACATTCACTACAATAATAAGCTGGAATTTGATGTCCCCACCATAATTGTCTAGAAATACACCAATCTTGAATGTTTTCCATCCAATTAAAATAAGTTTTTTCATATCTTTTTGGTACGAATTTTACTTTATTTGTCCTTACTGCTTCAATAGCTGGCTCGGCTAATTCTTTCATCTTAACAAACCATTGCTCTGAAATTTTAGGTTCAATTGTTGTTTTACATCTTTCACATTTTCCTACATTATGCGTATATTCCTCTTCTTTTACTAGCGCTCCTAAGTCCTTTAACTTTTCTACAATTCGTTTTCTTGCTTCTAGTAAGTCCATACCTTTATATTCTGGCACTAGATTTCCCATTTTAAAATTCTCATCAAATACTTCAATTATATCTAAGTTATGTCTTAATCCAGCTTGATAATCATTCATGTCATGTGCCGGTGTGATTTTTACACAACCCGTCCCAAATTCTTTTTCAACAAAAGAATCTGCTATAATTGGAATGTCTTTATTCATAATAGGTAAAATACAAGTTTTTCCTATTAAATCCTGATATCTTTCATCTTCTGGATGAACTGCTACTGCTGTATCTCCCAACATTGTTTCTGGTCTTGTTGTTGCTACTGTAATATACCTATCTTCCCCTTTTATCTGGTAACGAATATGCCATAAATGTGTATCTTCTTCATGATATTCTACCTCTGCATCAGATATTGACGTATTACAACTTGTACACCAATTAACCATCCTCTTTCCTTTATATATTAATCCTTTGTTATATAAATTAACAAATTGCTCCAAAACCGCATCAGATAATCCCTCATCTAAAGTAAACCTTTTTCTATCCCAATCACAGGAACATCCTAATTTTCTCTGTTGCTCTTGAATTGTTCCTCCATAAAGATGAGTCCATTCCCAGGTTTCCTCAATAAACTTTTCTCTTCCAACATCTTGTTTTGTTTTTCCTTCTGCTTTTAGTTTTTGAACTACTTTCATTTCAGTAGAAATAGATGCATGATCTGTTCCTGGAAGCCATAATGTATTATATCCTTGCATTCTTTTGAAACGAATTAAAATATCTTGAATAGTTCCATCCAAAGCATGTCCCATATGTAGTTTTCCTGTTACATTTGGAGGTGGCATTACAATACAAAAACTTTCCTTTGTTTTATCCATGCTTGGTTTAAAATACCCCTCTTTCTCCCAATGTTCATACAATTTTTCTTCAAAATCTTTTGGATTATATTTATCGTTCATCTTCCTCTTCCTCTTTTCTTTTTGGAGTCTTTTCCCACTCTTCTGGTATGCCAGCAAATGTTATTTTCTTTTCTTTGACGTTTATATATTTTTCAATATCTATGTCACTAATTTTTCCATTTTTAACGTAGTCTTTCATTATCGTCCATAATTTATATAGCATATCATTTGGAATTATATCTGGATTTAAATTTAAATATACCTTTTTTTCTTCTTCCGTTAATTCTCTTTTTGTAGGCAAAAGTATAAATTCTGATACTACATTTCTCCTTTTCTCATTTTCTGACATATCAATAAAAACCTCTTTCTTAAATTTATCGTCTTTCATTTTTTTCTCCTTTCAATTATAAATATTCTAACAAATAAAAAATCCATAGATTTGAGAAACGTTCTGACATTATTCTTCTAATATTTTTGCAAATTCATATGCAAGTTTTTCTCCTAAAAATTTCTGTCCTAAATCAGTAAAAGCACCTGAACTATACCAAGAATAACTATCAGCATTGCCATCTCCTTTCTTTAAATCAGAAAATCCGGTTCCTGTAATATAAGAACCTTTTTCTCTTGATATTATTTTTCCGTGAAGATGATATCGTTTCTCCTGAACATACATCTATATAATAACATTCATTAGCTAAAGCCCTTTCTCTTAATATATTGTTTAATTTCCTACTTGGTACATCTACATTTTTAGTATATTGACTTGCTGTTACTATTATTTTTGCATTAGGAAAATTTGTTTTTGCATATTGATAACATTCATCTGTTGCTCTTTTCAAATCATTTTCATCATAGCCCCAATCCAATACTACACCACCTGCAAAAATTATTATATCTGGATTTAAATTTAAATGTTCTTTTTGATATTTTAAGCTTTCCAAAAAAGTCGGTCCTTCATTCATCTGACAATATAAGTTATAAGAACTACTAGCAGAACCCCATATCCATTCCAAACCTAGACTATCACAAATTCCAATTGGATACACCACGAAATGACCGTCCCTACCGCCGTTTCCAGTTTTCCGTCATCAAAGTAGTAGTAACATTAGTATCCCCTAAAAATAGCGCTTTTTTAACACTTTCCCTTTCCACTTTCTTTATGTTTGCATTTTCTTGTATATGTACCCCACTAAAGACAGAATTTTCCATCATTTCCAATTTTATGTTTCTATATTTTTTCTCTGAAAAAATCACTCTAAAACCCATTGAATAGTATCCCCAATCAGACGTCAATTTACTGAATCCATCTACATGTACACATTCATATCCTCTGCCTTCATCCACAAAAATTCTAGCAGGCATGTTCAACTTAAATATTATCTCCTGTGAATCTGTAGAAAACTCAACCGAAAAAGGTCCATGTCTTTCATCATTATAACCGTGTTTCAAGTCGCCCTCCATGATCTATACGACTTTCTCCATATACTGCATCGAATTCAGTTACTCTCAATTTAGCATTATATGATGTATAAACTTCATTTAAATTTCCATTACTTGCTGAAGGAATCCACTTCATATTTTCATAGTACGTAGTACTAGCATCGGCATTTCCGAAAATATTCTATTTGGGGCAGGTTTTCCATTACTTTTATTTTTTTTACTCCATTATCTTCTCCAAAGTCTATCGTTTGATTTGCTATTTTGATTTGTTGTTCATATTTTCCAAGGTTTAATTCTAATTCTGTTATTAATCCTTCCTTATATAAATCCCACATCATTTCGTCTCTTGTTGTATAGTCTTTTCCTTCATTTTTCCATGCTTCAACTCTCTCTTGTACAACTTCTGCTCTATATTCTTCTTTCATTGCTCTCGTTCTAGTTAATATCCCATTTTCTCCAGTTAATGTTGCAAGAGATACTCCTGCTAATATTATCAACACCATTATCGTTGCAGCCAACGCCATTAGTGTTATTCCTCTGTTTCCCTGCATTTTTATTTTCCTCCTTTCTTTTTTATTATATAAAATATATTTATTACAAAATACAAAAAAGACTCGATGGCTTACAATGTCAGAGTCTTAATACATATATTACATTCCTTTATCAATATATACCCTTTCATTTGGATAATACATATCTAATTTTTCTCTTGCCATTTGTTCAATAAAATCTAAAGAATTTACGTCTTCTTTTTCTTTAGCCAATTTTTCTTGATATTCTTCTTCTTCTTCGATTTTAGCTAGCAATTTTTGTTTATCCTTACTATATTGATTTAAAGATTTTTGTTGATTAATTAACGTAAAAACCACATAAATAGCCACTAAAACTATTAATAGTTTTGTATATAATCTCTTCTTTTTTCTCATCAGTATTCTCCTATTTTTTACATTAATCCTTTCGGATATTATAATTATATATTCTACAAATAGATAAAAAATCCTTCCTTCTTTTTCAATTTTTTACAACATTTTTTTCTTTTTTTACCTTTTTTAAAATATTTCCTACTTTTATGTAGACATTTGTAGAAATTTTTCGTATATTGATGAATACAAAATGAAATGGAGTAAAAAATATGGATAACACTTTTTTTAAGACATTTATTATTTTTACATTAATCTTTATTATATATGAACTAATCCATAGCATATAAATAAAAGCACCCAATAAAATCCCTAAAAACATAAATAAACGCAATTCCCCATTATTAAATACAAATATTGAATATAAAACAATAAAACCTGTTAAAATCCAAAATAAGATATCCTCAATATATGTCATTATATCACTAGTTTGACATACTTTCCTAGCGATTCTAAAAAAATCAAACAATAGTCCAATTAAAACCCCATCTACTATAAATATAAGAAATAAATACATCTGGTTTGTAACCATTATTTGACTCCTCCTTTAGTCTTTACTTAAATATTTTACTCATAAAGCTTCCTTTTGATTTATCAGCCTCTTTATCACTATAGCTTAGGGATGAAATATCACCCTCAACAATAACTTCAGAGGTATCAATGCTTAATTTATTTATTCTAATATTTTCGCCCTTTACAGTTAATAGTCCTAATTCTGTTTCTAGTATTACTACTTGGTCATCAAAGCTTAAAACATCCAATACTCCAGAAATACTTAATTTACCTCTGTTTTCTAAAATTAAATTTTGAATTACTCCAGTGCTAACCGATTTTCTCTCATCAAATGTCATACCATTACCTCCTATATTTTTCTTGCTAAATTATATATATTCAGGGTTTGTCTCATTTAGAACGAAAAAGAGAAAACTTGTATAAATAATTCCAAGTTTTCTCTTACCTTAATTTATTAGTTTTGCATGAATCTCTTCCAGTATTTTATCTGATACTTGATTTTTAAATGAAATTGACATTTTTGATTCAGAAACATCAAATTCTAACATATCTAATTTGTTTTTTTCTATAACATCTAGTACTGTTTTTATATCAGATATATTTCTAATAATACCATTACCTACAATTGATATTCTAGACATATCTTTTTTTACAATACTTTTTATAGTATTTTCTTCAATTTTATCACATATGACAGTTCCTTGTTTATCATTAAATGTAGATTTTGTAATAATTGGTATTTTAAATTTATCTCCTATCTCTACACATCTGTTATGCAAAACCTTTGCTCCTTCACTAGAGATGTCAAGCATTTCTTCATATGAAAGAGTTTCTAATTTTTGGGCTTTTTCTAATTTGTTTGGGTCTGTGGTATAAACACCATCCACATCAGAAAAAATATAACAATTTTCGGCTTGTAAAGCTGCTGCCACAGCAACAGCTGTTGTATCTGATCCGCCTCTACCTAATGTTGTAATATCCATTTTTTCATTAATTCCCTGAAATCCTGCAATTATTACTATTTTGCCATCCGCCAATTCTTTTTTTATTCGAGTGGTATCAATTTTTTCAATAATGGCATTTTGATTAGTATTATTTGTATAAATTCCAGCCTGCCAACCTGTCAAAGAAATTGCCTTATGCCCTAACTCATTTAGCAAAATACTCAATTTAGCTGTTGACATCTGTTCACCACTACTAAGTAAAACATCCATTTCTCTATCTTCTGTATTCTCAGATAATTCTTTTGCTTCTGCAATTAATTTATCAGTAGTTTTTCCTTGAGCTGATACTACTACAACTACATTATGTTCTTCTTTTTTTAATTGAATTATTTTATTTGCAACTAATTTTAATTTATCATTATCAGCAACAGAACTACCTCCAAATTTTAATACAATTGTGTCCATTTTTATCACTCGCTTTTGTAAAATAATATAGAGAGCCGATTTTATTTTAAATCTACTCTCTATATTTTATGCAATAAATCATTTTATAGTTTCATTTTTAAATAGCTTTCCATAAATTCATCAATATCTCCATCCATAACTGCTTGAACATTTCCAACCTCATAGTTTGTTCTATGGTCTTTTACCATGGTATATGGGCAAAAAACATAAGATCGAATTTGACTTCCCCATGCAATATCCATTTGAACACCTTTTAAATCTTCTATTTTTTCTTTTTGCTCTTTTTCCTTTAAATCTAATAATTTAGATTTTAACATCTTCATGGCTGTTTCTCTGTTTTGAATTTGAGAACGTTCTGTTTGACATGCAACTACAATATTTGTTGGAATATGCGTTATTCTTACAGCAGATGATGTTTTGTTTATGTGTTGACCACCTGCACCAGATGCTCTATATGTGTCTACTCTTAAATCATCTGGATTAATATCTAATTCAATGTCATCTGTTATTTCTGGTAAAACTTCTATTGAGGCAAATGATGTATGTCTCCTTCCTCCACTATCAAAAGGGGAAATTCTAACCAATCTATGTACTCCCATTTCTGATTTCATATATCCATAAGCATTCTCCCCTTGTATTTCAAATGTTACACTTTTTAATCCTGCTTCTTCCCCTTCTAAATAGTCTAACTCCTTGACTACATAGTTATTTTTATTAGCCCACCTAGTGTACATTCTATATAGCATTTCTGCCCAGTCTTGGGATTCTGTTCCTCCTGCTCCTGGATGAATAGTAACTATAGCATTATTTGCATCATATTTTCCAGATAAGAAAGTTGTTATTTCAAATTTTTCAATGTCCTTTTTCATCTTATTCGTATTCTTTATAATGTCTTTTGACATTTGTTCATCTTCTTCTAATTCTACTAATTCAGTCAACTCTATTAGATTTGATATCTCTGTTTCTAATTTTTGATACTCGCTTGTTTTTGCTTTTATACTTTTAATTTGTGATAATATTTTAGTAGATTTTTGCATATCATTCCAAAAATTTTCTTTAGATGTCTGTTCTTCTAATTCTGATAATTTTCTTTTTAAGTTAGCTATGTCAAAGAGATTCACCCAATTCTTCTAATTTTTGTTTTAAAATTTGTAACAATTTAGTGTTTTCTTCCAATTCTAACATATTAATCACATCTCCTTATTTTTTATTTGAACAGTAACTAATTCATGATTTTTTATCTGTCTGCAAAATCATGATTAATCACCTAAATTAATACCTATATCTCTAGCTGTTTTTACTAAATCATGGTCCATATTCACTTTTCTTATATTACTTTCTTCTGTATTTCCTGATACAGCACCAATTTTAGTATTTTTTCCTACAACTTCTTCTAAAGATACATAATCTAATTTTCCATCTTTAATAACAACTAGTGTTCCAAATTTGCCATCTAGTGCAAGTTGCATTGCTTTTGTTCCATATTTTGTAGAAAGTACTCTGTCAAATGCTGTTGGTGTTCCTCCCCTTTGCATGTAACCTAAAGTTGTATTTCTTGCTTCTAATCCAGTTAGTTTTTCTAATTCTTGAGCTACAACTTGTCCGACTCCTCCTAATTTGGTATTGTCTACTCCTGTTCCATTATCTCTTGTTCCCATAACAGTTATATTGCCACCAACTGGCTTTGCTCCTTCTGCCACAACTACTACGCTGAAATTTTTTCCTCTTTTCCTTCTATTTTCTATTTTTTCTGCAACACGATTAATGTCATAAGGAATTTCTGGAATTAAAGCGACATCAGCACCACCAGCTATCGCTGCCTCTAGTGCTATCCAACCAGCATATCTACCCATTACTTCCAATACCATAATACGATGATGGGTTGCACCTGTTGTGTGTAATCTATCTAAAGCTTCCATTGCAACTGATACTGCTGTGTTGTATCCGAAAGTAATCTCTGTACAAGCAACGTCATTATCTATTGTTTTTGGGACTCCTATTACATTTACTCCTTTTGTAGAAAAATCTCTTGCTGATTTTTGAGTTCCATCTCCTCCTAAAGTAAAAATACAGTCAAATCCAAAATCTTTAATGTTTTGAATAGCTTGATCTGACATATCCTTATATTCTACACTACCATCTTCTTTTACTATTTTATAATTAAATAGATTGGCATTTGTTGAAGAGCCTATAATTGAACCACCTTTTGGTAAAATTCCAATTGCCTCTCCATCTGCTGCTGTTGATAATCTCTCAAAATCTTTTTTTAAAAGCCCATTATATCCATCCATAATTCCATAACATTCTACATCATGATTTTCTGCTGTTTTAACAATTGCTCTAATAACTGCATTAAAGCCTGACACATCTCCTCCATTAGCTAATATTCCAACTTTTTTTAACATAATAAAATCCTCCTTATTTTGTTGTATTTTCTTATTAGTTATTATACCAATAATTAAAATTTTTACAACACTTTTGGAAGATTTTATTTTTATAAAATTCACATTTTACATTTTAACTAATCTTTGAGTCTCTTTTGCAATCATTAATTCTTCATCTGTTGGAATAACATATACTTTTACTTTTGATTCTGGTTTAGAAACTAATTTTTCTTCTGATCTTATATTATTTGCTTCTTCATCAATGTCGACACCCATAAATCTTAGTTGCTCACAGATTCCTTTTCTAATATTTATTTGATTTTCACCTACACCGCCTGTAAATACAATATAGTCAATGCCATTCATAGCAACTGCATATTTTGCAATATAACTTGCCACAGCATATTTAAAGTTATCCATTGCAATGATTGCTTTTTCTTCTCCATTATTAGCTGCGGATTCAATTTCTCTAAAATCTGGTGCTAATCCTGATATTCCTTGAACTCCAGATTGTTTATTTAGAATCTTTTCCATGTCCTCTACAGATATTTTTTCTTTTTTCATTATATAAATTAATATTGATGGATCTAAATCTCCACTTCTTGTTACCATAGGAATTCCACCAAGTGGTGTTAATCCCATACTAGTATCAACTGATTTTCCCCCATCAATTGCACATATACTAGATCCCTGTCCTAAATGGCATGTAACTATTTTCATGCTTTCAATTGGCTTGTTTTCAATTTCAGCTAATCTTCTTGAAACAAACATATGTGATGTTCCATGAAATCCATATTTTCTTATACCATATTTTTTATAGTATTCATAAGGAATTGGATAAATATATCTTTGCTTTGGAATTGATTGATGGAAAGCTGTGTCAAACACTCCTACCATTGGTTTATTTGGCATTACATTTTGACATGCCTCAATTCCTAGAATACATGCTGGATTATGCAATGGTGCTAAATCAGAACACTCTTTTAAAACTTTTATTACTGTATCATCAATTATTACAGATTCAGCAATTTTTTCTCCTCCATGTACTAATCTATGTCCTACCGCATTAATGTCATCCAAACTATCTATTACTTTGTATTCTGGATTAGTTAATTGTTTCAAAGCAAATTCAATAGCTTCAGTATGATTATATGCTGGATTATTTATTTGTATTTTTTGTCCATTCACTTTGTGTGTAATAAATGCTTCTTTTTCTCCTATTCTTTCATATTTTCCTGATGCCAATACTTCTTCTTTTTCCATATCAATCAATTGATATTTTAATGACGAACTTCCACAGTTCAATACTAATATTTTCATATTTAACTTCCTTTCTCACGCAAAATTTATTTATACCACTAACTTTAGTGTTTCTCTTGCTATCATTAATTCTTCATTCGTTGGAACTATATATATTTTTACTTTTGAATCCTTGCTTGAAATGTCTGCTTCTTCACCTCTAACTTGATTTTTCTCATCGTCTATCTTAACACCTAAAAATTCTAATTGATCACAAATAGCCTTTCTAGAAATAGGTCCTTTCTCTCCAATTCCTGCTGTAAAAGTTAAAACATCAATTCCCCCCATAGCAACTGCACATCTTGCAACATATGAAGCAGTTAGGTAATGAAAAACATCTAACGCTAATTGTGCGTGATAGCCACCAGCATTAGCTTCTATTTCAATATCTCTCATATCAACAGAAACTCCTGAAATTCCATATATACCAGACTCTCTATTTAAAATAAAATTCATATCATCTGGTGATAAATTTTCCTTTTGCATCAAATATGTAAGAATAGAAGGATCTATA
>CANQES010000027.1 GCA_947595555.1 uncultured Clostridia bacterium
ATTAACCTCATAAATGGTGAACAAGTCACAAAATAATTTTCACTTTTTTGGGTGAACTAATCAAAAAATATTGACATACCTTTTATAAAAAAAATTGCAAAAAAATTTCTCATTAATAAGTTACCAATCAAACTAAATAAAATATTATATGTCTAACATACACCTCTATTGAAAAAATCAAACTTCAAGACTATTTAAATTTCTGCAAAACTATGTTATAATTAATAAGAGGTGATTTTATGGCTTACAAATTAAAAACAAGAAATGAATTTGAAAAATATTTAGATGAAGAAGTTAAAATTATACCATCACACGATGAAGACTTGATTAATGCTTTCAATTCCTCATCATTATTTAGTTTATATCAGCTTTTAAACAACTTAAAAAACGATTTACGAATATCACTTTCTATGCAAGAAAAGTTAAAAAATACCATAAAAACTAATTTTTCAGAAGAAGTTTCTTCTTTAATAAATTTTCCTATTGATGATAAAATATTAAAAAGTTTTGAAGAATACATTAAAAATGTATTTATAGACTATACAGAACATCCTGAAAAATACAAACATCAAAAAGAAAAAATTGAAGACATTAAAAATTTAAAAATAATTATTGCAAAAAAATATCCTAATGAATTTTTAAGACTTATCAAAGTAGAAAAAGATACAAAAGATCTTGAACTAGAACAAAAATATATCAAAAAGCAGTTTGACCGTACAGTAGATGAATATATCAGACATAAGAAAAATATGCAAAATAATGAAGACATCCAAACAGCTTCTTATACAACTATAAAAAATGATTTTGGAGAATTTGATATATATTTACCTGGTAGAGTAAAAAGTTTAGGTAGTGCAACTGAAAACTACAATAAAGAATTGCATAATACACTTAATAATATAGTTCCTTCTAATTTAGAAAAAGGAATTACATATGAAGATTTAGAAAATAATTTTAATTTAAATAAAGCCACTGATGATTACTTCGCCATTACAATTGTTTTAAAAAATGTATTAGATACATTTCATATTGATGAACTTGACAGATTCTATAACAGTAAAAATGACGAAATTGCTAAAGATATTAGAGACTTAATACAATATCGAAAAGATAAAAAGATACACCTATCTTATTATCATTCTTTAATGAACTTTCTTGATAACACATACTTTTTCATGGATTTTACTCAAGAACAATATTTGCAAATAAAAATAGAACTTTTAGATATATTACAAAGATGTACATTTAAAGAATGCTCTGAAGAATACAATGGTCCTTTATTTAAGCCACAAAATAAAGATGATTTACGGAACATCTTTTTCAAAACTTCTTGAAAGTTCTAT
The DNA here is from genome assembly GCA_947595555.1 of uncultured Clostridia bacterium. Lineage (GTDB taxonomy): Bacteria > Bacillota > Clostridia > TANB77 > CAG-508 > CAG-269. The sequence continues at coordinate 1,344 of CANQES010000027.1, forward strand.
TCAAGAATACAAATCCCACATTAAAAATAATGACTTTGACATTAATTTAACAGATGACCAACACGAAAAATATCAAGAAGAATTACATTCATTATTAGATGAATTAAAAAATCGTATGTTTGACAAATATGGATTTCAAGTATTAAGAGTCAGTATCCCTAACATTTTAAAAGATAAAAATTTTGCAAAAGAAAATGCCATAAGAGATATTTTAAATGCAAAAGTACTTTCTATTAAAGAAAAATTCAAAAAAAATGGTTACTGTGCTATATATGCTATCCTACAAGCACCTGATAATAGAAAAATAGAAATTCAATTTCAAACATATTTTAGATTTAAAGATTCTAAAATTGGTAGGTCAGATCACAGCCTTTATAAGCAATTTGACATTTCTCATTTCTTTGAACTAAAAAATTACGATAAAACTAATGAAAATTATGAAAGAATATTTAACGATGTTATAAATGTACTAGATAATACAACAATTGCTACACGTAATAGATTATTATCTGCTTCTATGGAAACTTTATCAAATGAAGATAAAAAGTTAAAAAGGAAACTAGAATCTGCTCTTAAAATTGTGCAACTAAAAGAAACCTATGAAAATGTTAATACTTGGACATCTGAAGATGGTATAAAACATACACAGACTTACAAATATAGTCTAGATGAATATCTACCAATCTTTGCAGAATATCATTCTCCTGAACTGGTTGCTGTTTCCTCAACACATTCACGTGTCAATGAAAATATAGCATTTGTCAACAAAAAATATTTAATAGATAATTTCAGAGAAAAACTATTAAAAGCTGACGAAACTACATGTCTAGCTGATATATTAATACAACGTCTACAAACAATTGAAGAAAGGAATTCTAATATTATACTTTCAAAAGATAATATTAGAAAAATTTTAGAAAATCAAAGTTTGCCAAAAAATGTTATTGATAATATTATAAGTGAAATGGAAAATCAATCTAAAGTAACTAGATTTCCATATACTAATTCTATTAATGATATTAGAAGGCGTGCAGAGGAAAATGAAATAGAATAAAAAATAAAGGTGAAAAACATGGCATTTGATGGAATTGTAACAAAAGCAATAGCTTCAGAACTACAAAATCTTTCTGGAGCAAGAATAGATAAAATTTTTCAACCTAATAAAAACACTATTTTATTAGGTTTTTATCTTAATGGTTTAAACTATTTATTAAACATATGTACAGATGCACAAAACTACCGTGTTCATTTAACTACACATGCAAAGCCCAATCCAAAAATTGCTCCTAATTTCTGCATGGTATTACGAAAACATCTGCTAGGACTACATATCAAAAACATTATAACTCAAAATTTAGAAAGGCTAATTATTATAGAATTTGAAGGATTTGATGACATAGATGACATTATTTCTACAAAACTGATAATTGAATTAATGGGTAAGCATTGTAATATTATTCTAGTCGATGAACAAAACATAATTATTGACAGTTTGAGGCATATCAATAATGAAGATACAACAAGAATTATTGTTCCACATTATAAATATACCTATCCTACTACCAATAAATTTAATTTTATAGATTGCTCTGATTTTTCGGACTTTCAACAAAAAATTACATCTGCTGCACAAATCAGTGATACATTTAATGGCATTAGTAAATCTTTTGTCGAGGCTTCTATAAAAAACACAAATTCATTGGAAACACTCTATGAATATATTAAAGACATAATTAATAGAACAGATAGTAATTTGCTTGACTTTGAAGAATTTAGCATTAATAAAAAGAAAGATTATTGTCTAAAAAAAGCAGATTCTACTTCTAATCCTTTTCATTTAAACTTCTTCTTGGACGATTTTTATTATAAAAAAGAAACATCACAGGAATTTAAAGCTTATAGAGATAGCATTTTAAAAATGATTTTAGATATTTTAAAAAAGTATCAAAAACGACTTGTGAATATTGACGAAAAGTTAAATGCTTGCAAAGATATGGACAAATATCAATTATATGGTGAACTTATTACGGCAAATCTATATCAAATCAACAATGAAAAAGTAAAAGAAATTACACTTTTAAATTACTATACAAATCAAAATATAATTATACCATTAGATGATATATATACACCTGCTGTAAATGCAAAACATTTTTTTAAAAAATATCAAAAATTAAAAAACACTTTAGACATTGTAACTCTTCAAAAACAAGAAACATTAAATGAATTAAATTATATTGAAAGTATTGTTTACGAATTAGAAAATTGCTCTACTTTAGATGAAGTCTCAAACATTTTTGAAGAAATCTCTGAAAATGTAATATTTAAAGAAAAGACTGAAAATTATCATAATAAAAAACAACAAAAAATAAAAAAATCTTTTCTTACTAAAAATAAATATGTTGCCTTCAATCCTCTAAAATATAATATTGATGGTTATACATTATTAGTTGGAAGACATAATAATGAGAATGATTATTTAACATTAAAATATGCTAAAAAAACTGATTTATGGTTTCATACTCAAGATATTCATGGTAGCCACGCAATTTTACAAATTACCGATAAAAAATTCCCAGAAGATATAACTCTAATAAGATGTGCTGAAATCGTTGCTTATCACAGTAAGGCAAAAAATTCTTCTAATGTTCCCGTTGATGTCTGTGAAGTAAAACAAGTCAAAAAACCCGCTAATTCTAAACCTGGTATGGTAATTTATCACAACCATAAAACTTTATATGTAAAACCAAAAAAAGATGATTAACTCATCTTTTTTATTGTACTTCACTTGTTTCTTCTATATTAAACTTTACGCCCAGAAAATAAAAAACGTCATTGCTGTAACTAATAGAATTTCTGGCTTTGTCCATTCTTTTGGTAAAATCTCTAATTCATGCCCCTCTTTTTTTTCATTTGCAGTTGCAATTTTATATGTTTTTACATCTTTAGCCCTAAATAATATTTCAAAAGGTTGCTCTGCCTTCGTAGTATCTATTTCTATATAACTTCTCCCCATTAATACATCTCTCGCAGAATATAATTCAACTTCCAAATATTTATCTTGTATAGCTGATGCATTTTTTATAAGCCCTCTGATTCTTCCATTAACATATGTTGCATCTGCTTGATAAACAACTACTAAAGGATTATTATCTTCTCTCTTAATATCTTTATATGTTGAATTCAAACCTACATTAATTAAAAAATTTGAAAACACAAAAAATACTGCCACAATTAATGCACATTTTAACATTGACTTTAATCGTTCCATATTTTCTCCTCATTTCCTAATAAACTTCACAGTAATTATATTATAACAAAAATGTCCCCTATTTTCAACAAAAATTTGTAATAACTGTAAAAATATGCTATAATTATATATATGTCATCATAAGGAGGATAACACTATGAAACAATTATTTCAAGTTGATTCTAGCAACTGTCAACGGACATCAACAAAAATAAAACAGTTTTGTCCAATTTGCATTTTGCAAGTCAACCATATCCCAAAAGATACAATATTGGTTGATATGCTCACTTTTAGACACAAAGAGTTATGTGTTCATTTTGAGAAGAATGAACAATTTGACAACCACTTAATGGAAAAGATTGAAAAAGTAATTCATGCTGCCGCTGTAGAATGCAACATGAAAGAAAAGGACAAACCAGAAAGCACTTTGCTGACACTTGAACAGCTTTGTATTGCTCTATGTGCAGTATTCAACGTTGATATTTTCCTAGAAAAAAAACTTCTGGGAAATACCATAATGACAGTTTGCTGTCGATGAAACTCCAACAGAGGTAGGTGACATCACCTGCCTCTGTTTCATACTAATTCTATTTCTTTTCCTAAAAACGTAGAATAAATATAAATATTATCCACTTGCTGATTAAGAGCTTCTTCTAGTGCCTTTTTGTACAACATCAATTGAGTTGTATATTTTTGTTTCAATTCTTCTTCTACCTGCACAAAATCTGTTTTATAATCTACTAAAATTAATTTTCCTTCTTGTGTAATATAATACAAATCAATAATTCCTTGCACTAATATATCCTCTGGAACATCTTCATGATATATATCTTTAGCTGGTACTTTAATATAAAATGTCTTCTCTCTTTCTACCTTTTGAGCACACTGCATCTCCTTCCAGATTTTTGTTTCGGTAAATTTTAGAATACTATTCAAATTAATATTTTCCGCTTCTTTTTGAGTAATAATGTCCTTTTCTACTAGATTATCTATTAATTGTTGCAAAGTATCTTTATCATAATTTTGATTAACATCCAATTTTTGCATACATAAATGTAGCAAAGTTCCTTTTTGAGCCCCTGTAAGTTTAATATCCTCCTCTTTTTGTATAAATTTAGGTGTTGGAAAACTAATATCTATACTTTCTTTTTCTCCACTTTTCAAATTAGTAACTGACGTTTTTGTAGGAATTTTTATAGAACTTTCATAAGGATATTTATAATTTAATACATCTTCTATATCTTGTAACTTTTGTTCATCTTGTTCTTGGTCATCTAATATCTCTATACAATTAAATTCTTCTTGCTCTTGTTTTTCACAAGCTTTTAAAATATCTTGTTTTGTATATATATTTAATTCCACAATATCCTTCATTTTATTTACATCATAAAAATACACAAGTAAAATCCAATCAATATATCTTATATACTTTTTAACTAAAATTGGATTTATTTTTCCATTTTCTTTTTCATATCTTTCTATTTGTTGCAATAATTTATCTTTTTGTTTTTTAACATCTTTTTCTATTCCTGTAATAAATAACTTTTCCTTCGCTCTTGTTAAAGCAACATACAAAATTCTCATTTCCTCTGATAATAGCTCTGTTAATGCTCTATGTTTAATTGCTGCCTTACTCAATGTATCATACTGTACTTGCCTCTCATAATCTATATATTTTACTCCAATTCCTAAATCTTGATGTAGCAATAAATTTTGATTTAAATCCATTTTATTAAACTGCTTTCCTGTACTTGACAAAAATACAACTGGAAATTCTAGTCCTTTACTTTTATGAATACTCATAATACGAACAACATTATCATTTTCTCCAATAATTTTTGCTGCCCCCATATCTCCACTACTAAGCCTTAATTTTTCAATAAAATGAATAAAGTGATAAAGTCCTTTAAAACTTGCAGTTTCATATTGTTTTGCTCTTTCAAATAGTTTTCTTAAATTTGCCTGTCTTAATATTCCATTTGGCATTAATCCAACATAATGGTAATAACCAGTATCAGTACAAATCTTCCAAATTAATTCATCTAAGGCTAAATATTCCTGCTCTTTTCTCCATACTGCTAAATTACCTAAAAAAGATTCTATCTTCTGTCTTAAACAATCATTTACAGAAAGTTTTGCTTTTTGCATACAAGTATAAAAATCATCTTGCTTATCTGCCAAACGAATTTGAATTAACTCATCATCTGTAAACTTTCCAATATTTGATCTCATTACAGCAATCAATGGGATGTCTTGCATTGGATTATCAATAATTTTTAATAAACTCATTATAGTTTGTATCTCAATAGAATCTAAATATTCTTGAGAACTGTCTGAAAATACAGGAATTTGCAAATTTAAAATCTCTTGTTCAAAAACTGGTGCCGTAGTAGCAGTACTTCTTAATAAAACGGCTATGTCGCTATATTGTATATCTCTATATTTTTCTAATTTTTTATCCCATACTTGATACTTATTTTCCATCAATTCTTTTATTTTATTAGCCACAAATCTTGCTTCTAACTCTACATTTTCTACTTTTTCTTCTTGTGTTTCATCTTCTTCTAGTTCATCTTCTTCATTTTCTTGATTTAAATCAATAACACTGATGTCTATCTTCTCATTTTGATTATTTGACTTTGGATAATCAGCACCTAAATTCAAATACTCTTCTTCTTGATATTCAATATCACCTAAACTGCTACTCATGATATTTTGAAATATTAAATTTGTAAATGTCAAAATATTTTCTTTACTTCTAAAGTTTTTAAATAATTGAATTTTCAAGCCTTTGTCTTCTTCTTTTTCTTCCTTCTTCTGGTAAGTTTCATATTTACTTAAAAATAGTTCTGGCATTGCTTGTCTAAATTTATAAATACTTTGTTTTACATCCCCTACCATAAATAGATTATTTTGACGAGATATAGCAGTTAAAATATATTCTTGTACTAAATTACTATCTTGATATTCATCAATTGCAATGTCTTCATATTTTTTTTGATATTTTTCAGTTACTTCTTTAGAATTGAGCAAAATACTTAAAGCAAAATGCTCAATATCTGTAAAATCCACTATGTTTTTTTCTCTTTTTTGTCTAGTAAATTCTTTCTCAAAAGTTAAAATTAAATCTTGCAATTTTAATAAAATGTCATACATATCATAAATATCTTGATTTGCTTCTTCTGAACTACAAATAAGTATTTTATCCAATACTTTATTTAATTTTTTCTTTACTTCATCTCTTATTCCTTTTGCCTCATCCTTAATCTCTAAATCACATTTTTGTCTTGGCCAAGTTATAAACAAATCTAATTCTTGTCTCAATTCATAAGCTTTATCCCAACGATTTAAATTATTTTTTAAAATGTCTAATTGTTCTCTGTCATGTCTTATAGTTTGATAAAACTTTTCTAATTCTATATCATGTGATAAACTTTCTTCTACTTTTTTCAAAATAGACATATCATCAATTAGTTCTTCTTCTAATTCTTGTAATAAAATTGCTCCCCATGGTGTTTGACTAAAATCTCTGTCTAACTTATTATCCAAATTAAACATGTCAATTTTTTCTCGTAACCATTTCTGTGGAAAAGGATTACTTTGAATATACCCATATATCTTTAAAACCAAATCTTTTAATGGTGTATCATCTCTATACCCTGTATAAACATTAATTAGTTTAGTAAAGTCTTCATCTTCTGACTCATACTTTTCTTCAAAAATATCCTCTATTATCTCCTGTTTTAATAATTCAATTTCGGTAGTATCTGCTATTCTAAAGTTTGGAGATACATTTTCTAATTCATAAAAATGACTTCTTACTATGTCTAAACAAAAAGAATCTATTGTACATATACTTGCTTTGTTTAATAATGTTATTTGTCTTTGTAAATTTTCATCTTCTGGATTTTCTTCTAATTTTTTATAGATAGCATCTAATACTCTTTCTCTCATTTCAGATGCTGCTGCATTAGTAAATGTAACTACTAATAATTTGTCAATATCTATTTTTTCATCAATTATTTTATGAATAATTCTCTCTACTAATACAGCCGTTTTTCCACTACCGGCAGCAGCGGCTACTAATATATTAGAATTTTTTTCATAGATGGCATCTTGTTGTTCAGACGTCCATTTTACTTTTCCCATATTTTACTCCTATATTATTCTTCTATGTCTTCAAATTGGCTATTATATAAATCTGCATAGAATCCACTTTTTTCTAGTAATTCTTCATGTGTTCCTTGTTCTACAATATCACCATGGTTCATAACTAAAATCAAATCCGCATTTTTAATTGTTGATAATCTATGTGCAATAATAAAACTTGTTCTACCTTTCATTAAATTATCCATAGCAGCTTGAATTTGTATTTCAGTCCTTGTATCAATAGAGCTAGTTGCTTCATCTAAAATTAAAATTTTAGGATCAGCTAAAATAACTCTTGCTATTGTTAACAGCTGTTTTTGTCCTGCTGATATATTTGTTGATTCTTCATTAATAATTGAATTATATCCTTTTGGTAATGTCTTTATAAAATGATGTACATGAGCTGCTTTGGCAGATTCAATTACTTGGTCATCTGTTGCATCTTCTTTTCCATATTTAATGTTATCTTTTATTGTTCCTCCAAATAGCCATGTATCTTGCAAAACCATACCAAACAATTTTCGCAGTTCGCCTCTATCAAAGTCTTTTACATTGTGTCCATCGACAAATATAGCTCCATTTGCTACATCATAAAATCTCATTAATAATTTTACCATTGTAGTTTTTCCTGCACCAGTTGGTCCTACAATAGCAATTTTTTGTCCTTCATGAACTTCAGCATTAAAATCCTTGATAACTGTAACTCCTTTGTCATACCCAAATTTGACATGCTCAAATGTTATATGTCCTTTTAATTTATTTGTATCTATATCTCCTTTTCTAGTATCTATTTCTTCTGGTTGTTCTAAAAATTCAAAAATTCTTTCTGCTGCCGCTATCATTGCTTGTAGCATAGCTGATATTTGAGCTATTTGATTGATTGGTTGAGTAAATTGCCTATTGTACTGAATAAAACTTTGAATATGTCCCACTGTAATCGTCCCTTTAATAGTTAAATATCCTCCCGCTACTGCTACACCTACATATCCAATATTAGCAATAAAATTCATTATAGGATATATTAACCCTGAAAAAAATTGTGATGTCCAAGCAGAATGATACAACGTTTGATTAGCTTTTTCAAATTCTTCTTTTGCCTTTTCTTCTCCATTAAAAGCTTTTACTATATTCAAACCTCCATAGATTTCTTCTACTTGACCATTTACACGTGCTAAATACTCTTGCTGTCTTTCAAAATATTTTTGAGATTTACCAACAATTGTTTTTACTAGAAATCCAGCAACTGGAAGTATAATTAAGGAAATTAATGTCATTTGCCAACTGATAGAAAGCATCATGATTAAAATTCCTATAATAGTACAAATAGAAGTAATAATTTGAGTAATACTTTGATTTAAATTCATACTTAATGTATCGATATCATTAGTGATAATAGATAGTACTTCTCCATGTGTTTTCGTTTCAAAGTATTTCATTGGCAAACGATTTATTTTTTGTACAATATCATTTCTAATTTTATACGTTAATTTTTGAGAAACACCTGTCATCGTAAAACCTTGAACGAATGAAAATATTGCACTTATAATGTATAAACTTAATAATGTAATTGCAATTCGACTTATTTTTCCAAAATCTATCCCATTACCACCAGATAATTTACTTATTAATCCATTAAATATTTCTGTAGTTGCATTTCCCAATATTTTTGGTCCTACAATCGTAAATATAGTACTTCCAATAGCAAATATGAAAACAATGATTAATGCTATTTTATATTTAGCCAAATAACAATTTATTAATTTTTTAGTAGTAGCTTTAAAATCTTTTGCTTTTTCCACAGGTGCTACTCCTCGTCTTCTTGGTCTACCCATTGGTCCTGGCATGATTAATGTCCTCCTTCCTCACCTAATTCTTCTTCACTTAATTGTGATAATGCAATTTGTCTATATGTCTCATTATTTTTCATCAATTCTTTATGATGTCCAATCCCTACGACTTTTCCTTCTTCTAATACAACAATTTTTTCTGCATTCATAATTGTACTAATTCTCTGTGCTACAATAATTACGGTTTTATTTTTTGTCTTCTTAGCTAAAGCCTCTCTTAATTTACTATCAGTTTTAAAATCCAGTGCTGAAAAGCTGTCATCAAACACAAATATCTCTGGGTCTTTTGCAATAGCTCTAGCTATTGACAAACGCTGTTTTTGTCCTCCTGAAACATTACTTCCACCTTGTGCAATTGGTTCTTGATACTTTTTATCTTTTCCTTCAATAAACTCGGTAGCTTGAGCAATACTAGCTGCTTCTTCCATTTGTTCATCTGACATATTTTCATCTGCATATTTAATATTTGATTCAATTGTTCCTGAAAATAGAATTCCTTTTTGTGGTACAAATCCTATGATATGTCTTAATTCTTTTTGTGGTACATCCTTTACATTTACACCATCAATTAAGAGTTCCCCACCAGTAACATCATAAAATCTAGGTAATAAATTAACAACTGTTGATTTTCCACTTCCTGTACTTCCAATAATTGCTGTTGTTTCTCCCGGTTTGGCAGTAAAATTAATATCAGACAAAATGTCAGTATCTGCATCTGGATAGCGGAAAGATACGTTCTTAAATTCAACTAACCCTTTTTTGCTCTCATCAAATTTCTTTGTTTCTTTTTTATCATCGATACTTGGTACTGTTTCTACAACTTCGTTAATACGTCTTGCAGATATAGCTGCTCTAGGTAGCATAATTGAAATCATAGATATCATTAAAAATGACATTACAATTTGCATTGTGTACTGGATAAATGCCATCATATCTCCCACTTGTGTCAAACCTTGGTCTACATTATGACATCCCACCCATACAATTAAAATTGTGATAGAATTCATAACCAGCATTAATAATGGCATCATCATTGACATTGCACGATTTACAAAAATGTTAACTTTTGTTAAATCTAAGTTAGCACTGTCAAATCTTGATTCTTCTTTTTTCTCTTTGTTAAAAGCTCTGATAACTGGTAATCCTGTTAATATTTCTCTTGAAACTTGATTTAATTTGTCAATCAAATCTTGTAATTTTTTGAATCTTGGCATAACAATAATAAACAAAGGCCCTACTATAAATAGAATTGCTAAAATTGCAACACCAACAATCCAAGCCATTTGATTATCACTATTTGTTAATACTTTTACAAATCCTCCAATACCTATAATTGGCGCATATACAACTACACGGAATAACATTGTAATTAGTTGTTGAATTTGTTGAATATCATTTGTACTACGAGTGATTAAAGAAGCGGTTGAAAATTCTGCTAATTCTTTATTAGAAAAATGTATTACTTTGTTGAATACTTTATTACGTAGCGTTTTTCCCAGTTTTGCGGCTACCCTTGAAGATAATAACATAATAGTTACTGCTGAAACCATTGTAATAGTTGCAACTCCTAACATTTGTAGCCCGGTTTTAAATATATAATTGTTTTGAAGTCTATCTGTGTCAACTCCAATTTTTTTGTATAATTCTTTAATTAAATTTATTACTACTTGCTCTTTAATAGAGTCTTGCATATCTTCCATCTGTGCTTTTTGCTCTTCTGATATATTGGATAATTGACCACTCTGTATAGCAACTACTCCAATTAATGGTGTAGACATTATTTTATATAATTCTTCTTTTTCTTCTGCTTTAATGTCTTTTAAAATATAAATTTTATCTGGTTCTATTGCCTTATCTCTTCCAAAATACTTATGTATTATTTTTTCTTCTCTCTTTGTTTGTTCATTTCCAACTAATTCATAACTATTTAAAATTTTATCATCTTCTTCTGTAAATAAAAGTAACTTTTCCATATCTTCTTTTACTAAAATATCTGGTAAACTACTTTCAATTCCTCCTGCTTGTATGCCAGTATTTACAATTTTTGAAGTATAATCTGGTAATGCCAAGTCAGTAGTTGCTTGCACACATAATAAAATAACAATTATTATTACTTGCACAATTGATTCTCTTAAATTTTTTAAAACTTTAAGCATTTTTTCTCCTTCCTAAAAATAACACTGTATCTATTATATTGTGATACAGTGTTATTTGTCAATCATTGCATTGTAAACTTTCTGTGAATTTATTTTTTATACAGTTACGTAATTTACATTTTTCTAAATACTCCTCCAACTTTTCCTAATATCTCACAAGTTGGCACAATTATTGGATCCATAGTAGAATTTTCTGGTTGTAATCTAATATGGTCTTTTTCTTTATAAAATGTTTTTACTGTTGCTTCATCACCAATTAAAGCTACTACAATGTCCCCATTATTTGCAGTATTTTGTTTTTTTACTAGTATGTAATCTCCATCTAAAATTCCAGCTTCTATCATGCTTTCTCCTCTAACTGTAAGCATAAAACTTTCAGAGTTTCCAACAAAGTCAATTGGAATTGGAAATGTATCTGTTATGTTTTCTACTGCCAAGATTGGTTCACCTGCTGTAATTTTTCCTACTATTGGTACTTCTACTAATTCTTTTTGTGTATAGAAATCTTTACTTGATGTTTTCTTTGGTTCTCCTGAACCACCTTTTAGTAATCTTAATGTTCTTCCTTTTTTGTCTTGCTTTTTTATATATCCTTTTTCATCCAATTTGGCTAAATAACCATGTACTGTCGCTGTTGATTTTAGTCCTACTGCTTTTCCTATTTCTCTTACTGATGGTGGGTATCCTTGTGTCATTATTTGTCTTTCAATGAATCTTAATATTGATTTTTCTCTTCTATTTAATTCTGGCTTCTTTCTAGGCATATTTATCACTCCATTTTCTTATTTTTTGATATCATATCATACAAACAAAAAAATGTCAAACATATTTTTGATATTTTAAAATTATTTACCCACATGTTAAACTTACGGCTTTAGCATTCAGCGATACAAATATAAGGCTGGGCGAAATCCGTAATGTTCGTAGGCACTGTCCGGAGTAACGCTGTAACGACCAGAAGCTGGAAAATTACGTGCAGTGTCATTGTAATGTCCTCCTCGATAAACTCGACTGGTAGTGCTGGAAGCTTCCATTGTCCATTCACATGCATTTCCTGACATATCATAGATATTTTTTACTTTATTGCTTTTATTATTTTCTCCACTTCCTATATCTATTCCTGTTTTATGCTCTGAATTTTCTGTGTAGTTGTCTTTATCCCATCCCATCCCCGTGCTATCTTCGATATATTTCTTATAAGTTTCATCCTCATTTGTTGCATTTGGATTTTCTACATCTTTCATCCATCTCATTACCGCATCCCATTGCACTCCATAACATAACGTACTTTTTACACTTGTATATTTTTGCTGTGTAGCAAATTCTCTTGCTACTTGTACTGCTCCCCCTGTTTCTGTTATCATATCGTTCACATTAGACCAACCTATATTACCATACACAGTTGCTCCTTTTTTACATACCATATCCCCTCGTATTCCAGTATTGCTAGTATTTGTATCAGTTGTTCCTGCCTCATATCTTCCTATATAAAATCCTCCATTATCTTTTACACTTTTATACATCTCTTGAGCCTCTTTTTCTGTTGTACTGGCTCTTTCGTCTATTGTTTCTCCATCTCCTTTTGGTTCATAATATAATCCATCTGTGGCTGTATCTGTCACAAATTTATCTTGTGCAATTCTTTGACGAAAGTCTTCTCTTTTAAATTCATTAAAATTTTTTACTGGCACCCACACAAATTGATTTTCATCTTTGTCCTCTATTACTAATCCTTCATCTACTGCCTCTTCTGTTG
>CANQES010000028.1 GCA_947595555.1 uncultured Clostridia bacterium
AGCTTCAATTATTGCTACCTTTAAATTTTCTTTCTTATTCATTTCTGTTCTCATACCTCCACATTATATCATGGGGTAAACTTTTCATAAAATAATTTCACAGGGTGATCTTATCATAAAATAATCACATTTGTTAATTGAAAAAGTTGTAAACTATTATATTTTATGATATAGTATATTTAATATTTGTAAGGGAGATTTAAAAAATGTCTAAAAAAAGAAAAGGAAAACATTATAATAATTCAAGAGCCAAAAGAAAAGAAAAAAATAAAAAACAGCAAGAAGTATCAAATCAACATGAAGACGTTATTCAAGAACAAGAAACAACTACGGAAGAGCAATCAGTTGATGTTGCAGAAGAGGTTATACAAGAAGATATAGAAGAAAGTGACGAAATTCAAAAAAGCGATAATGAAGAAGAAGAGGAAATAGAAGAAACAGGAGAAACAGGAGAAACAAAAGGAAAGAAACGACTTAATAAAAAGAAAGTTGTCATTGTATTAGCAATAATTATAGCTATTATTGCTAGTATATCACTATTAATTTGGTATTTAATAAATATAGTTTTTGCTATTAAAGATGTAGTACAAGTAGAAGTAGGGACTAAAACACAATTGGAACCAAGGGATTTTTTAAATAATCATGATGCTAAAGGAGATATCAGCATCATTACAGATGTAAGTAACATTGATTTTAATAAAATAGCAGAATATGAAATTGAAGTAGAATTTAACAAAAGGAAATATAAATCTAAACTACAATTTGTTGATACTACACCACCTCAAGTTGAGTTTAAAAATGTTGTAGCATATATTGATTATGTATTCAATGCGGAGGATTTTATTGCTAATAAAACAGATGTAACGCAAATGACAGTTGAAGTTGAAAATCAACCAAATATAACTGAATATAAAGAATATCCTATTACTATTATAGTAAAAGATGAGGGAGGAAACGAAACAAGAGGAGATGTAATTTTAAATACTTCGTACATTAAAAGTGAGTTTGTATTGGAACTTGGACATAAATTGACATATGAGGATTTGTTAGCTAATGTAGAGGCAGATAAACATCTTTTACCACAAAGTGAATTAGATAGAATTAGTGGAAGTCCAATTGGAGAATATGAGATAAAAACTGTCAATGGAGGAAGAGAATTTATTACAAAAATTAAAGTGCAGGATACTACACCTCCTAATTTAGAACTAAAAGATGTCAAAATTTATGATGACCAGACTACACTAGATAAAAGTGCATTTATTAAATCTGTTACAGATGCTTCTGAATACACAACAGAACTAAAAACACAGATACCTTTTCAGCAAGTTGGAACATATGATATTGAAATAGAGGCTAAAGATGCTTTAGGAAACACTAGCAAACAAATAGCAAAATTAAATATTGTAAAAGATACTGTAGCACCAGTATTTTCAGGATTATCAAATTTGAGTATTGCAAAAAATGCAAATGTGGACTGGAAAAAAGGAGTAACAGCAAGAGATGAAAAAGATGGAAATTGTGATTTTACTGTTAATACTTCATCTGCCAATTTAGGTGTAGCGGGTTCTTACACAATAACATATACATCAAAGGATAAAGCTGGAAATACTTCAACAGGTAGAAGAAAAGTTACTGTTAATCCTGATGCTTCTGATGTTAATGCAAAAGCTCAAGAGTGGCTTGGAAAAACTGGAAGTTCACCATTAGCAATTAAAGATTATGTCGCAAATACAATAAAATATAATTCTGCAACAAATCGAAGTACACTTTGGGGTGCATGGATGGGATTTACAACATTAAGAGGAGACTGCTATGTTCATGCAGCAGTAACTGATATGTTATTAAAGAAAGCAGGATATCAATGCTATATTGTAAATGCAACAGATAGTAGTCATTTTTGGAATTTGGTTAATGTAGGAGGCTCATGGCGACATTTAGATTCTACGCCACCAAGATATTCAACGCATGGATTAATGACAGATGCTGAAAGAGAAGAGAGCTTAAATGGAAAAACATGGAATAAAGATGCTTTCCCAAAAGCAGAATAATAGCATAAAATGGAGTAAGATATGAATTTAGTATCAGAAAGTTTTATTTGGTTTATGATAATTACAACAATATTATATTATCTATCACCAAAGAAAGTAAAAAAATATACTTTATTAATGATAAGTGTAATAACACTAGCGTGTTTAGGGTGGGAAAACCTAGCTTATATCTTGTTTAGTACAATAAGCACGTATTTGGCAGGACTATGCATAGAAAAAGGAAAAAATAAGAAAGCAATTTTGATTGGAACAGTTGGAATTAATAGTATTATTTTAATTATCATGAAAATTGTTCCTTATATAAATTCAAAACCAGAATTTAATTTAATAGTACCGTTAGGTATATCATATTACACATTTCAAGTAATATCATATTTAGTTGATGTGTATAGAGAAAAATACTCGGCGGAAAGGAATTTTTTCCATTTTGCCTTGTATGTTATGTATTTTCCATATTTATTTGTAGGACCTATTAATAGATTTGATCAAATAAAACAATCTCTAATCAAAGAAGAAAATAAGAAATTTAATATAGAAAGTTTCTATGAAGGTATTTTAAAAATATCAATGGGATTTTTCAAAAAATTAATGGTAGTATCAAGAATTCATGTCATAATAAGTACAATCACAGGTGATATTACTACATATACTGGAGCTTATGCATTACTTGCAATGATTTTGTATTCTATTGACATTTATGCAGATTTTAGTGGCGCAATTGATATTGTAGTAGGATTTTCAAAAATATTGCAGATACAATTAACGGCTAACTTTAATCTACCATATTTAGCAACATCAATTAATGATTTTTGGCATAGATGGCATATGTCACTTAGCAGGTGGTTTAAGGATTATATATATATTCCTTTAGGAGGTAATCGAAAGGGAAGGGTAAGAGAATATATCAATATATTAATAGTTTTTACTGTGTCAGGGCTTTGGCATGGAGCAAATTATATTTTATGGGGAATCTTACATGGAATATTTACTATATTTGATAGATTACGAGGCGATAAAAAAAGAAACAGGCCAATATCTATTGTAGTAACATTTTTATTAGTATCAATTCTTTGGTCATTTTTTATTTGGCCAGATACAATCACAAGTTTAAAGATGATAGGTTCGTTGTTTACAACATTTAACTATGTAGATATGTTTCAAAATGTCTTACAGCTAGGAATCAATCTACAAAATATAATTCTTCTACTTGGATGTATAATTTTGCTTGTAATAATTGCATTAAATAAATCATACTTAGAAGCAAAAATGCAAAATGCTGATATTACTGTAAAATGTACTATCGTATTTTTATTAATTAGCATTATTTTGATTTTTGGTTGGTATGGAATTGGTTTTGATATATCACAATTTATTTATAATAAATTTTAAAGGTGAAAATAGAAATGAAAAAAGGAATAAAAATACTAAAGGTACTTGTAATAGTTATACTATTTATTATGCTTTTGAGTGCTGTTAGCAGATTAGTAGAGCCAAAATATGCGACAGAATTAATAGAAGGACATTTTATTTCAGAATATTATAATGAAGAAAAAAATCATGAAGTAATTTTTATAGGAGACTGCGAAATGTATTCGAATATATCTCCTATGGAATTGTATAAAACAGAAGGAATAACTTCATTTGTAAGAGGAACACCTCAACAGCTAATTTGGCAAAGTAGTGCTATATTGGAAGAAACATTGACTTATGAAAAACCAAAAGTTGTGGTATTAAGTGTTAATTGCTTAAAATATGACAAACCAGTAAGTGAAGCATACAATAGACTTACTATTGATAAAATGAAATGGTCAAAACAGAAAGTTGATATTATTTTATCATCAATGACAGAGGAAGAGAGTTTCTTATCATATGTTTTTCCATTATTGCGATATCATGCGCGTTGGGAAGAATTAACACAAGAGGATATAAAGTACTTATTTGACAGTAAAGAAAATACTTATAATGGCTATTTAATGGAAAAAGATATTAGACCTGTCGAAAATCTCCCAACAAAGAGAGAACTTAGTAATTATCAATTTGGAGATATTTGTTATACTTATTTGGATAAAATAACAAAACTTTGTAAAGATAATAATATTGAGTTAATACTGGTAAAAGCACCAAGTGTTTATCCATATTGGTATGAGGAATATGATAAGCAAATAGAAAATTATGTCGAAAAAAATGGAATAAGGTATATAAATTTTCTTGACATTATTGCAGAGATTGGTATAGATTATAGTAAGGATACTTATGATAGTGGTATGCATCTAAATTTAACAGGAGCAAGAAAACTTAGTGTTTATTTTGCTAAGATATTGAAAAATGATTATAATTTGACGGACTTTAGAGACATTGCTAATGTAAGTGCAATTTATAAAAAGAAGTTAGAAGCATATAACAAAGCAGTATTAGAAAATTAGAAAGGAATGTTTAGATATGAAAAAAGGAATAATTATTGTTATTATTGTAGTTATACTAGCTGTTATTATAGGAGGTATTGTATTAATAAATTCAAATAATTCATCTAACAATGCAGATGCAATGCAATCAGAAACTTTTATTTTTAAAATTAATGGACAAGAAGTTAAAATGGGACAAAATTTGTTAGATTTAAATCTACCAGAGACATCTAATGTTTATGAGGCAGAAAGTTGTGCTTTTGATGGAATTGAGAAAACTTATACTTATGATAATTATGACATTACAACTTGCCCAGAGAATGGTGTTGAGAAGATTTTAAATGTATATATATCACATGGTGAAGAGTCAACTCCTGAAGGAATTAGAGTTGGAGATACAGTAGAAGATATGAAGCAAGCTTATGGAGAGGATTTTAAAACAGCCGATGTTTCTTATATATATACAAAGGGACATACTACTTTAACTTTTGTTACTAATGGTGATGTGATTTCTAGTATCGAGTACAGTTTAATTGCTGATTAGAGAGAAAATATTCATATTAGTAATATGGTTTTTTAGGTGATATGAAGGAGAACAATTATGATAGATTTAACACAACAGATGAAAGAGAAAATTGAAGAGTTAAATAAAAAAGCAGGTAAGAAACTTACTATAGATGAATTGATAAAGTCAGGTGAGTTATCAAATTTAACCTATGAAATATCTTGTAATAGAAAAGGCATAGATAAATATGTTTTAATGCATGTTACAGATTATAAACCAAAAGATGATAAAATAAGAACAGTAACCGAAAAAGAAATAAAAGTAAAAGAAGAAACACCTTTTGGAGAAATTGAATATAGAAACAGAAGAAATACGACTCATTTTACAGTAAATAGCACTGTAACAAGCCATTTTTGGGGAAATTGGGACAATAAACGCTATGCGGTTATGTCACCGCTAAAAAATTGTTTAGATGAATGTAAGAATGAATTACGGCTCAATAAGAGTAGCAGATTTTTTTGTAAGAGGATCAGCTAAATTAAATAACAATGATTGGATATTATGTCCTCAAGAAGAAGTAGACATTATAAAAAAAGAAAATCCAGATGTAAATGTAATAGGATATGAAGGCGAAAATGTAATAAATTATACCAACAGATTTATGGAACTATTTGGATATCAAACATTTGAAATGGGTGAACATGGATATATAGAATCATCTGCTTGGGGATTTGAAAAAGAATATGAAAACGAATTAATGAATAGGGGAATAGACATAAATTTATTTTCTGTACCCCATTCACTTTCATGGGAAATTTTCATAGAATGGAAATTAATAAAGATAGATGAGGCAAATGCACTATATAAATTACTTAAAAATAAAGAACCAGAAATATCAATTGATGAAGTATCAAAAATGTATTGTATTCCTGATATTTATTCTCCTGGAAGCCCAACTTGTGGCATAGGTTATGAAGATACAAAAGAACAAGCGATAGAACAAGGAGTGGACTTTTTTAAGTATCAGCAACAATTAAGAGAAGAATTAATTCCATTAGGAATATCAGATTTACAATTCGAATTTAACCTTTTTGAAGGAAGTACAGAACAAGTAAACAAAAGAATATTAAAGAATATATTTATAGAAAAATTTTTGGGAACTGATATAACTGAGCAATATGAAGAAGATATGGTTATTACAAATATAAAGAGAATAAAAAGTATAAAAGAGAAAATAAAAAGCGAAAAACTACATGGAGATAATGAAGCAGAGAAAGTATTAGAATATGCTGTAGAATTTTTAATACAGGATTTACATGAAAGAGGTGAACTGTACAAAGAACAAAAAGAAGAGAATGGAATAGATTGGACCAGACATCAGCAGACATTAGACAAAATGTTGTTACCTCTAGGTTTAAATTGTAAATGTTTTTTGGGAGACAAATATATTAAAACTAAAGATATATTACAAAAAATAAATAACAATGATATGATTAAGGATTTTATGGCTCAAAACGGAATACAAGAAGTAGAGGGAGAGGATATTTTATCAAAATATATAGGTATAAAGGAAAAAGTAAATGAAATAGAAATACAAAAAACAATAGAATTGAATCAAAAAGGAATAGACATATTTGATCCTGATATGTTTGATACTGCATATGAAAATTGTGTAAAAGTAAATGCAATATTAACAGAATTCATAGCTGGTGAATTAACTCCTCAATATAAAGAATACATAGAGAAAACAGGAAGAAATTGGGAACAATATTTATCAGAATTAAAACCAAGAATGTCTGCAATTGGTATCACATTTGAAGACTTTATGCAAGAGCAAAATAACGATAAGTTAATAAAGAAAATGGATAAATTTATAGATGATAGTGTACAACACAGAGAACAAGTATATGATACAAATCAACTAATTGAAACATATCAGAATATTGGAATTACAATGTCTGAAGCAGATAAATCTTATGAAGCACTTAAAGAAAGTAAAGGGCATGATATAAAAAATGAAAATCAAAAAATCGAAGAATTATAAAAAGGAGATATTCTTAAATGATTGATGATAAAACAAGAAAAATTTTTTCTGAAATAGATGCTTTTCTTGATATAATAGATGAAAAATATAAAAATAGAATTCCTATGCAATTGAGAAAATTATATAAAGATGAAAAATTAAAAGATTATATTCCAAAATATGATGCAAATATTCAAATAGAAAAACAAAATATACAAAGAGAAACTATTGCAATGATTGCCTTATTACATTTGAATTATTGGTGTGATAGTGAAGAAGAAAAAAAGAAGATTAAGGACATACTTAATGAAAATGAGATAAAATATCAAAAAGAATTACATGAAAAATATAATCCTGAGGATTTATTTAAAAATAAAAACAAAAAACATGAAGTAGTAGCTCAAGAATTAGCAATGATTGAGTATAAAGAAACATTTATAAAGAAAGTTATAAATGCAATAAAAAAATTATTTAAACATTAACAGCTTAAGTATGCGAAGGAGTTACAGGCTCACGAAAAAACATTCACTATGGCAAATATTATTCAAAAAGTACAAAAACCGACTCTTGTTTTAGTGCATAATAAAACACTAGCAGGACAATTATATAGTGAATTCAAAGAGTTTTTTCCAAAGAATAATGTGGAATACTTTGTATCATATTATGATTAACACCAATAAAAGAAATAAAATAGATATTGAGGAAAAAATAGAAGAAAGTAATACCAACAATTTACCTGTAGAAGTGAAAAAAGAGAAGTTTTTTGAAAAAATTGTAAACTTTTTCAAAAAATTGTTTCACTTATAAAACAATATAAGTGTAAGAGGGAGGTCTAATATAAAATGTATAGATCACATGAAAAAGCATCCAAAAGTGATGTATTTGAATTTGGACTCAAACTAAATGGAATAATAGATAGTATAGATGCTAATAATATGAATACATTTCTAGAGAGTATAAGAGAAATTAATAAGTTAATAAATAGTATTGAACAAACAGACAAATATCAAGAATGTTTAGATGTATTAATGACAACATTAGAGCATGAATATGTTATAGATACAGAACCAGAAATAAACTATAGCCAAGCTTTAAATTATAATAAAACAATGACTGCTGAAGAAAAAGCTAATTATTTAGTACAAAATTTAAGAATGGTGTTGGGAGAACAACTAAAATTAAAAATTGTGACTTCCTCTTCTCCTCATGACATATTAAAAGCACCACTAAAACAAGAAAATTACCGCATAAAAAGTGAAAATTTTAGAGGTGAAGGAAAAGCTTTAGTAGACCTCCTAATGAGAATACATGGTGAAAAAGAAGGAATAAACTTTAGAGATTGCAAAATTTCTGATATTAGTAATTTATTAAATAAAAAAGCTAACTCACATGAATTTTCTATTGCAACTATAGACGGTAAGAAATATATTATTGATCTTTCCTACAGACAATTCTTCACCTTAACAAATAGTGATGTAAAAGAAGGTAGTATTCATATTAATCCAATACTAATGATGTTGCAAGATTCTACGAAAAGAAGTATGTCTGAACAAATGCTAAAATACGGATTTATTGAAGCAACTCCAGAAAATTTAAAAAATTATGTTGAAGGTATCATAGCAGTTTCTTTAGACAAAAATATAACGAGTCAAGAAATATTACCAATAGAAATTTATGAAAAATATTTAAGTCAAGAAAAAATAACAACTGCTAATCATCCAACTAAAAGCACAGAGCAACAAAAATTTATATGTGATAGTAATCCATATATTAAAAGTAATTTTGATGATGAATATAATATAAATATGTCAGCCGAAGAAATATTAACTGGCATTGTTCAAAAAGAACGAAGACATTTAATGAAGCAATATGATTTATTTCAGGAGGGATTAGCTGGAGAATGTGAGGGATCAACTAAAAGAATAATGTTAGATTGCACATCAAAAGGATTTGATGCCTTATTTCTAGCTCCTGGATATTATCTTCCTAAAATTACTAAAGTTGTAAATGGAAGATCTAAGAATTTGAAAGTAGAGGGACATAATTGTACATTTGTGGATATACATGGGAAAAATTATATTATAGATTGTACATATAGGCAATTTTTTTGTGATGATGGCAAAGAACATTGTGGAAAATATATGTTAACAGATAAAAAAAGACAAACTGTTGCAGAACAGATATTGAAATATGGTTGGATTGAAGCAACTCCAGAAAATATTAAGTCATATATGGATGGATTTAAAATGGCTCAAATGAAAAGTTTTGAAGATACTGGCATTTCTCCTGAGGAATATATTAATAAATTAGTTGTTCATCGTGAATTTCCAATAAAGATGGCTGGATATAATAATGAAAAAGAAGATATTTCTTTAGAACAGGCAATGAAAGAATTTGAAGAACGAAATGGGAAATTAGAAGAAGAAGTTGATTTAACAATTAATTCTCAAATTGATAATTATTTAATGGATAACCCACAAATTTCTACAGATGAATTTAGTGTGTTCATAGATGACTTACTTGGTAGTATTGGAGAAAAATTTGCAGATGATATTAGCATAAAAGATACTAAAACAAGAATTAATGAGTTTAATAAAAGAATATATACCATTAAAGAACATCCTAAGTTCCAACAAATAACTTCATATGATGAAGTTGGTGGAGATTTATACGGAAGAGTTTTAGAGTTTTTAAAAACAGAACAAGATCCCACAGGAACACAATATAGACCTTCACAAGACATAAAACAAGCTATGAATAAATCAGATTTAGAAAATAAAGATTATGATATTAGAATAAAGTATTTAAATCATCTTATTAACAGATATAATATTCCAGAATCTATTTCTTATAATTTTATGGTTACTTATGAAAACTTTTGCGATAATCCCAATAATACTATGACATTGGATTTTCATAGAATGAATATGAATGTTGCACCAATTATGACTAGAATTTTATTTGAGTTGGGATATACAGTAAATTTTGATGATTTATTAAAAGGTGGGCAAATAAGTGCAGAGAAAATTCCTTTGGTAATGGAAGAAGATAGGAAAGTTAAAACAGGAATGCAATTTGGAAAAGAAAGTATTGGTGTATATCACGATCCATGTTTTTCATCAGATGTTTTTAAAAGAATTGAACAATATGAAAAAAATATTAAAGATTTAGATAAATATTTTAGAAAAAAAGTAGGAATGCCGGAAGTTAAGCATTATGATGAATTTGGTATGGAAATTGAGGAATAAATTTAAAATTAGTAATGAAGGGAATTAGATACTATGGTAGATGTAGAATATGCAAATGCTTTTTATGAAGTATTAAACATATTAGAATATGTTGATATAACTGATTATGAAAAAATTCCATCAGATTTAATCCAAACATTTCGAACATATGCAAATTGGAATTGGAATTTTAAATATGATGTTAGTAAAACTCTTGATGAGCAAAATGTTTCTATGATATCTAAAGCGATAATTGCAAATATATTTAAAAATTATTGGGCTACGCCATATCAAAAAGAAAGAATTGAAACAAAAGAAAGATATGACAGACAAAAAGCTGAAGAAGAAAAGAGAGCTAAATATAATCCAGATGACATATTTAATAAAAGAAATAAAGTAAATATTGAACAGAAAATGGAAGAAACTACGACTAATTTACCTATAGAAGTAAAAAAAGAGAAATTTTTTGAAAAAATTATTAGTTTTTTCAAGAAGATATTTCATATAAATTAAGGAGAATATTTCTATGGATAGAGACGAAAAAATAAAAGAACTAAAAAACAATATTACAACAAGCACAAGTAAAAGATGAACAATTAGAGTAATATAATAAAAACAAAATAAAGAAGAATGCTGAAACAATAGGCTTTTTTTGACTTTTTCCCTAAAAAATGCTATAATTAAAGTGTGGTTAGGATGGATTGACATGGCAAATATAACAAAAAAAGATAAGGAATATTTGAATGAAATTACCGAATTAACACCTGAAAATTTTGCAATGATAAATAGTATGTTTGAAAAGGGAATTCCAACTAGACAAATATACTCTAATTTGTCAGATTCCATAAAATGAGATTCTAAAATATTAGATTTATGCATAAAAAACATAAATCAATCAGGGTTAAAAGCTACTTTAAAACTTATAACAGAAACAACAAATCTTAGCGAAGATGATTTTTTAAAAATGGCAAACAAATATCATCCAGGATTAGTTGCAAGTTATGCTATAAAATATAAATTAGGAACAGACAAACTAATTGAACTTATGCTAGATAATGAAGAAACAAAACATGATGATGCAAGACAAGCTTTTTTAAAGCAAATGCAAAAGGCTTCTGATAAAAAATCGCAAGGTGTTGATTATAAATCTAAAATAGATAGTTTTAGAAAAACCTTACAAAGAGACCAAAATGGTAATACTATTAGAATAAATAATAATATGGCTATACAGCAAAGTGAAGGTCGAAGAGCAAAATCAAAAGGAATGGGTATGGGAAGATAAACTACATTCCTTTTTAAATTTCTTCTTTTCTTGATTTCAAAGTATTTCCTTGTGTTTCTTATAGAAAAATGTTAAAATATAAAAGTAAAAAAAACACTAGCAGGACAATTATATAGTGAATTCAAAGAGTTCTTCCCAGAGAACAATGTAGAATACTTTGTTTCATATTATATCAGCTAAAAGAAATGCCATTATTTAGCTACTTTTAGCCCTCTTTTAGTTTTATTTAGTTTAGCAAAAAATGATCAAATAATGCTAAAAAAACTAAATAAAACTAAACGAACAAAAAAAGTTTATGAACCAATTCGTGTAAGTATAAAATAAGAGAGGAGAGAGCAAATGTCAAATGATTTATCATTGATTGATAAGAATATAAATCCTATTTTTGAAGAGATTAGAACTTTAATAAATAATAGTAGGAATAGAGTATATAGTGTAGTAAATACAGAAATGCTTAACTTATATTGGAATATAGGAAAAGTTATAATGGAAATTCAACAAGGAAATGTGAGAGCAAGTTATGGAGATGCTGTTTTACAAAAACTATCAGAAAAACTTACAAATGAATTTGGAAGAGGTTTTTCAGTTGATAATCTAGAAAAAATGAGAAAATTTTATATTGCATATCCAAATTCCGAAACATTGTCTCGGAAATTTAAGTTGGTCACATTATTTAGAACTAATCAAAATAGACGAAGAAAATAAAAGAAAATTTTATTTAAATGAATGTATTAATTCTAAATGGAGTGTTAGAGAACTACAAAGGCAAAGAGATTCACTATTATATGAAAGATTAATATTATCACAAAATAAAGAAAAAGTATTAGAATTAGCTGAAAAGGGACAGATATTAAAAACAGGAAAAGATTTAGTAAAAGACCCTTTTGTACTTGAATTCCTAGATATTAAAGAAAATACGTCATATTTAGAAAGTGACTTAGAAAAGAATATATTAGAACATTTGAAAGAATTTCTACTAGAACTAGGTAAAGGATTTAGTTTTGTAGGAAATCAAGTAAGATTAACACTAGAAGAAGATCATTTCTACCCTGATTTAGTTTTCTATAATAGATTAGTAAAATGTTTTGTAATAATAGATTTAAAGATAGGAAAAATAACACATCAAGATATAGGGCAAATGCAAATGTATGTTAATTATTATGACAGAGAAATAAAAAATAATGATGAAAAACCTACCGTTGGAATATTATTGAGCACTAATAAAAATAAGACTGTTGTTAAGTATACTTTACCGGAAAACAATGAGACTATATTTGCATCAGAATACAAACTACATCTACCTACTGAAGAAGAATTGATTGAAGCAATAGAAGAAGAAAAAAAGAATCTAGAATTAAATAAATAAATATAAGATATTGGAGAGAAAAATGCATAAGTTTGAAAGCACTACAAATGTAATAATACAAGATGCGGAAAGTGTAATAGATAACAAAAAAAGCAAAGAATTAGAATATAATCAAACATATAGTGTTTATATTCCGAATCCTGAGGAACAAATTGCTATAAAAAAATCAACATTGAAAAAAATAAAAACAGAATGCAAAAGAGCAAAAAATAATAAATTTCCTTGGTCAGAAATATTTTTATCAATTTCATCATTATGCCTAGGTGCTTTTTTAGGAGCTATAACATCAAAAATAACATATGGGTTAAATCTCTTAAGTGTGTTATATTACAATATTGCACCAACTATAGGTATTGGATTTTTAGTTGCATACTTTTTTTATAGAAAAAGAGAAAACGAAAATATAATTAATTTGGCAACAAAAATTGAAGAATATTTATCAGAAATAGATGATAATATAAATGGTTTTTTGGAATTACATACTTCAATAGAAAATAAACCAACAGATAAAACAGTAAATATAAAGTTTGATAAAACAATTTTAACAGACAATAAATTAGGAAATTTAGATTTGGTTGCAATACCTTTGGCAGGCATATTAAATGAATTAAGTGAAAAGGGAATACATGTATTTTATAGAACTGTAGATCCAAATATAGTACCTAGTGAAAAACAAATTAATGAGTTATCAGCTATGGAGGATATAACATTTATTGGATATCCAAGTGGTTTATACGATACTATAAATAAAATACCTATTTTAAGACAAGGAATTACTGCAACGCCAATATGGAATGATTTTCAAGGAAAAGAGAATTTCTTAATTGATGCAGGAGTTTTTCCTGGTTCTAGTGGAAGTCCTGTTTTTATATATAACCATGGTTCATATCCTACCAAAGACGGAATTGCTATAGGAAGTCGACTTTTATTTGTAGGAGTTATTTCCAAAACATTACAAATTAAAGATGCTATGAATAATTATTTAAATTTAGGCATGGTTATTAATAGTAAATCAATATTTAGAGAATTAGATAAATTTATACAAAGGAAAAAGCAGGATAATAATACAAAGGCAAATTAATAAAAGTTATATTAGTAAATTTAATTAAATTTATATAAGATTATAATAAAGTTTATGACCCAAGTCGTATAATTGGTAATTATGTTTACAAAAATCATAAAAAAAGCGAACAAATTACACGAATTTTTAGGCTGATAGTTGTCGTTTTTTTGGGTCATAGCACTGCATACTGACACTGTAACGGCTAAAGCCTAACAGTCTCAGCAAAAGGAGGAAAAATGTTTGAATTAGTATCAAATTATAAGCCAACTGGCGACCAGCCACAAGCAAT
>CANQES010000029.1 GCA_947595555.1 uncultured Clostridia bacterium
TTAATATGTTATCCTTTGTTTATGGGGTCATGGTTACTAATTAACTTCAAATGCTTGTTTAGAAGAGAAACTTCATGGGAAAAAATTGACCATGTTAGGGATATCAAAATTGGTGAAGTAGAAGAAGAACCTGTTGAAATAGTAGGAAAAATATAAAAACAAGAAATTACTCTCAAGTAAAAAATAGAGTAATTTCTTTATATATAGGAGTAAAATATGAAAAAAGAAATAATCGTAATTCTTTTAGTTATTAGTATAATAAGTGGAATTATATGTTTTTATCAAACACAAAAGGTAGGATTACACGAAGATGAAGGGTTCACACTAGCTTCTTCAGTTAATCCAGATAATGGATTAATGACAGCATATGAACACAATGATCTTCCAGAACATGAAAATCCAGTATGGAAAACAAGAGATCAAGTAAAGAATTTTTTGACTTTAACTAGTGAAAATTATTTGAACTTAAAAGCAGTCTATTTAAATCAAGCTTATGATAATCATCCACCATTTTTTTATTTATTAGTACATTTCTCTAGTATGCTATTCTCTGGCAATTTCTCTATGTACACAGCATTTGTAGTAAATTTTGCAGGATTTTTGTTAAGCTGTTGGATTATTATAAAAATTTTGAAATTGTTAGATAAACAAAACTTAACAATCGCTACTTTATTATTATATGGACTTTCGATGGGAACTATATCTATGGTGATATATCAAAGAATGTACATGTGGCTGACTACTTTTATTTTATTATATTTTTATTATAGTGTAAAAATATATAAAAATGGATTTGACATTGATAAAAACATGATAATTAAATTAGGAATTACAACGTTATTAGGATTTTGGACGCAATATTATTTTGCCGTTTATGCAGCTCTAATATTTGTTTTGATGATAATCAAAATGAACAAAGATAAAAAACAAGATAAAATAAAAAAGTATGTTGTAGCTCATTTAGTATATGCTGCAATAGGAATTTTAGTATTTCCACCTTGTATAAATCATTTATTATTTTCTAGTAGAGGAATTTCTAATTTAGGCAATAGCAATTATTTTGGACATTTTATAGAATATTTAAAACAATTAGCATATGCTTTTACAATAAAAGACAATATGATAGTAATAGTAGGAACATTACTTGTGTTAGCAATGCTAACTGTGTATGCATATAAAAAATCAAATGAAAAATTCATATTAGGGTTATTAACAATACCAGGTATAATTTTCTTCTTAATTACAGTTAAGATGACATCTTTTCAAGAATTAAGATACATAATGCCAGTTATTCCGTTTGTAGTGCTTACAGTATTTTTTATTTTAAATCAATTACTACAGGTGAAATATAAAAATGTATGCATGATAGGATTTGCTGTTATATTAGTAGTAATAGGCATAGTATTTTCTGAACCTAAATTTCTATATAAAAATTATGGAGACATGTTAAAAATAGCAAATGAAAATAGTGATAAATCTTTTGTGTATGTGTATGATAATTTCTTTAATCATATGCAAAGCATACCAGAAATGATGACTTATAAAAAAACTTTAATCATAAACAAAAGCAAAGATGAATTGAACTATCTGGTTCAGGATGAACAATTGAAAAATGAGGATTCATACATATTGTGTATTAAAAGTTATATGAATCAAGAAGAAGTTCTTGAAAAAATAAAAAGTGAGACAGAATTTAAGAACATAAAAGCACTTTATACTACTGATACTAATAATGCTAGTATGTGTGTTCAAAACAATTTATATTTAGTAACAAAAAATTTTTCATAAAAAGCTTGCATTTATGGTAAAAATTGGGTATAATAATAATGCAAAATAA
This sequence comes from uncultured Clostridia bacterium, assembly GCA_947595555.1. Lineage (GTDB taxonomy): Bacteria > Bacillota > Clostridia > TANB77 > CAG-508 > CAG-269. The sequence goes on from CANQES010000029.1 coordinate 1,838, forward strand.
AAATTACAACAAGGGTGGGAGCAAATCCCACTCTTAATTATTGAAAAGGGGGATACTTTGGCAAGTATAGAAGAAAGAGTAGAAACTCTTATAAAACCTACAATACAAGATATAGGGTATGATTTATATGACATAGAATATGCAAAAGAAGGTAAAAACTATTACTTGAGAATATTCATAGATAAACTAGAAGGAATAGATTTGCAAGATTGTGAAAAAGTAAGTGATGCCATAAATGATTTATTAGATGAGGCAGATTATATCAAAGAACAATATTTTTTAGAAGTATCCTCACCAGGAATTGAGCGAATACTTAGAAAAGATAAGCACTTAGAACAAAATATTGGAAAAGAAATTTATATAAAATTATTTCAAAAAGATGCTAACGGGCAAAAAGAATATCAAGGAATACTGAAATCGTATGACAAAGAAAAGATAGAACTAGAAGAAAACATAAAAATAGAACGAAAAAACATAGCACAAATAAAAACAATTTATCATTGGTAAAAGGGAGGAATTAGAAAAATGAAAGAACCAGCGATTGATAACAAAGAATTAATATTAGCTTTGGAGGAACTAGAAAAAGAAAAAGGAATAAAAAAAGAATATTTACTAGAATCTATTGAAACGGCGTTAGTAACAGCATACAAGAGAAACTTTGATTCATTAGAAAATGTAAAAGTACAAATGGACAAAAAAACAGGAGTAACACATGTATATGCATTAAAAGAAGTAGTAAAGAGGGTAAGCGATAAAGAAACGCAAATCAATATCAAAGAGGCGCAGAAAATTAATCCAGACTACAAAGAAGGAGATATGGTCGAATTTGAAATTGTGCCAAGAGATTTTGGTAGAATTGCAGCTCAAACTGCAAAGCAAGTTATTATACAAAAACTAAGAGAAGCAGAAAGAGAAATAATTTTTACAGAATTTAATGATAGAAAAGGAGAAATCGTATCTGGATTAATTCAAAAGGCAGATAAGAATATAGTGGTAATGGATTTAGGCAAACTAGAAGGAGTTATGCCATCTAAGGAGCAGATACCAACAGAACATTATCATGTAAACGATAAAATAAAAGGTTATGTATTAGATGTTGAAAAAGGTGCTAAAGGAGCACCACATGTAATTGTATCTAGAAGTCATCCAGATTTCGTAAGAAAATTATTAGAATTTGAAATACCAGAAATTTACGAAGGAGTTATTGAAATAAAAAGTGTTTCAAGAGATCCAGGATATAGAAGTAAAGTAGCGGTATATTCACCAGATCCAAATATTGACCCAGTTGGCTCTTGTGTAGGACAAAAAGGAGTTAGAATTCAAAATGTAATAAATGAATTACATGGAGAAAAGATAGATGTTATAGAATGGAATGAAGACCCATCTATATATATTGCAGCAAGTTTATTGCCAGCACAAATATTAGCAGTGGATATTAAGGAAGAAGAAAAATTTGCACAAGTAATTGTTCCTGATGACCAATTATCATTGGCAATAGGAAAATCAGGGCAAAATGCAAGACTAGCAGCAAGATTAACAAACTGGAAAATAGATATAAAATCAGAAACACAATTTAGAGATATGTTAAAAAAAGTACAAAGTGAAGAGACATCAGAACAAAATGCAGAATAAAAAAGAAAACAGGACATACAATAAAAGGAGGACAAAACAGTGAAAAGTCAGCCACAAAGAACATGTATGGGTTGTAATAGCAAAAAAAATAAAAAAGATTTTATTAGAATTGTTAAAAATAAAGAGAATCATATTTTTTTAGATAGAACTGGAAAACTAGAAGGAAGAGGAGCATATCTTTGTGATAATATTCAATGTTTAGAAAAGGCAATGAAAACAAAGAGATTAGAAAGAGTATTAAATGTTAAAATATCAGATGAAATTTATGAAAATTTAAGAGGTGTCATTCTTGATAAATAGAAAAATATTAGGTTTAATTGGATTAGCAGCTAGAGCTAGAAAAATATCTTATGGAGCGGATAGTGTTGAAGAACATATTAAAAATAAAAAAGTTTATTTAGTAATAGTAGCTAATGATTCTTCAGAACGAACAAAGGATAAATTTAAAAAAATATGTGAGGAATGTCAAATACCAATGATAATCGGAGAGAAAATAGAATCAATTAGTAAAGCAATAGGAAAATCAAATAAAGCAATTGTCGGAATAGAAGAAATCAATCTAGCAAACGAAATACAGAAAATAAATAATGGGGGTGAACTTATTGGGTAAGATAAAAATACATGAAATAGCAAAAAAATTAGGCTTAACCAGTAAAGAAATTTTAGATATAGCAAATCAGCTAAAAATTGATGTTAAAAGTCATATGAGTGGAGTAGAAGAAGAAGAAGCAAATAAAATAGAAAAAGCTTTAGCTAAAAAAGAAGGAAAGAAAAAAGACGAAAAAGAAACAAAAAAAGATGCAAAAAAAGAAGAAAAAGCACCTGTTATTATTAGGAGAGAAGTTATTATTGCACAAGAAGAACAGGAAAAAAAGAAAGAAGTAGTCAAAAAAGAAGAAAATAAAAATAATCATGTTGGCTTCGTAGAAAGAAAACAAAATAAAGATTATAATATTGTTTATCGTAACAAACCAAATAAACCAATGACAGTAAGCGAGTTATTTGGTCTTAAAAAAGAGGAACCAAAACCTGTTAGTGAACCAGTAATAAAGGAAGAGAAAAAAGAGGAAAAATTAGTTGAAGAGAAAGTGGAACCAGCTGTAAAGGAAAAGGTAGAAAAAGTAGAAACAAAAGTAGATATAGTAGCAAAGCAAAAGCCAGTAAGTGAAAAAAACTTCCATAACAAAAACAATAGAGAAAACAAAGATAATAGAGATAATAGAGATAATAGGGACAATAGAAGTAATAACAATAATAATAGAAATAATCATTATAATAATAATAAATTTAATAATAGAAATAATGGAAATGAAAGATATGGTAAACGACCATTAGATGAAAAAGGAATTGAAAAAAATATTAAAAATATTATGTCAGTAGAAACGGTAGAAAAAGAGACTGTTAGAGAGTATAATAAAGGAATAGATAAGCAAAAAAATAATAATAAATTTGATGAAAACAGAAATACTAAAAAAGCAAAGAACAAAAGAAATATTTCTGGTCATGATTTTGATGAAGGAAAACTAAAGACATTAAAACAAACTAATCGTTTATCTAATATGTTTGATGAGCAAGATGGAGGCATGCTAGATTATTATGATTTAACAACAGAACGTGGTAGAAGGGGTAAAAGAAGAAATAATAAAAATCAAGAAGAAAGAACTAAACAAAAGATATTCCAATTAACTGAAATTGAAATTCCTGAAACTATTACAGTAAAAGACTTTGCTGCAGAAATGAAAAAAACTACAGCAGAAGTTATTAAAAAATTATTGGGTTATGGAATTATGGCTACAATAAATAATGAAGTTGATTTTGATACTGCTTATCTAATAGCCCAAGAATTTGGAATTAATGCTATTAAGAAAGAAACAGTGACAGAAGAAGATATTTTATTTGATGATTCAGAAGATAAAGAGGAAGAATTAGAAACAAGACCACCAGTTATTGTTGTTATGGGTCATGTCGACCATGGTAAAACATCACTTTTAGACGCTGTTAGAAAAACAAATGTAATAGAAGGAGAAGCAGGAGGAATTACTCAAGCAATTGGTGCTTATAAAGTAAAAGTAAAAGATAGAGAAATAACCTTCTTAGATACTCCAGGACATGAAGCTTTTACAGCAATGAGAGCAAGAGGTGCTCAAATTACAGATATTGCTATTTTAGTAGTAGCTGCAAATGATGGAGTAAAGCCACAAACAATAGAGGCTATTAACCATGCTAAATCAGCAGGAATTCCAATTATTGTAGCAATTAATAAAATTGATTTGCCAGATGCTAATATAGAAAAAGTAAAACAGGAATTAATGGCTTATGAATTAGTACCAGAAGAATGGGGAGGAGATACTATCTATGTGCCAATTTCTGCAAAGAAAAACGAAAATATTGACCAATTGCTAGAGATGGTGTTATTACAAGCTGATGTATTAGAATTAAAAGCAAATCCTAATAAGCAAGCTAAAGGAACAGTTATTGAAGCAAGACTAGATAAATCTAAAGGAGCTATTGCAACTATGCTAGTTCAAAGAGGAACTTTAGATGTGGGAGACACTATCGTAGTAGGTTCATCTATTGGTAGAATTAGAGCAATGAAAGATGATAAAGGAAAATCTGTAAAATTTGCAAAACCATCTACACCGGTAGAAATTATGGGATTAACAGAAGTTCCATCTGCTGGAGATACTTTCTATGAAGTAAAGAATGAAAAAATGGCAAAACATTTAATAGAAAGAAGAAAACGTCAAGAAAGAGAGCAATCAATTAACAGTGCTACAAAAGTTACTTTAGATAATTTATTTAGTCAAATGGAAGAAGGAAAATTAAAAGTATTAAATTTAATTGTAAAAGCGGATGTACAAGGTTCTGTGGAAGCAGTAAAACAATCTTTAGAAAAACTAGCTAATGATGAAGTTAGAGTAAAAGTAATTCATGCTGCAGTAGGAGCAGTTAATCAATCTGATGTTACATTAGCGAAAGTATCTAATGCTATTATCATTGCATTTAATGTAAGACCAGACATTGTAGCGAAAGATATGGCAGAAAAAGAGGAAGTAGAAATTAAGCAATATTCTATAATTTATCAAGCAATTGATGATGTAGAAGCTGCGATGAAAGGAATGCTAGATCCTGAATTCACTGAAAAGGTAATTGGAAATGTAGAAGTAAGACAAACATTTAAAATTTCAAATGTTGGAACAGTAGCTGGAGGTTATGTACTAGACGGAAAAGTGGAAAGAAATGCAGGAGTAAGAATAATTCGTGAAAATGTAGTTATACATGAAGGACATTTGGCAACATTAAAGAGATTTAAAGATGAAGTGAAGGAAGTAGGCAAAGGATTTGAATGTGGAATTCAAATTGAAAATTATAATGATATTAAAGAGGGAGACATTATAGAAGTATATATTATGGAAGAAATAAAAAGATAATAAGGATTTGAAGGATTTGGGGACGGCTCCATAATCCTTCAAATCTTCATCAAAAGGAGGGAGAGCGAATTGCCAGAAAGTAATACAAGATTAGGACGTATTGAAGAAGAATATAGAAAAGAGCTTAGTCAAATTATTAGTTATGAATTGAAAAATCCTAATGTGACGGGGTTAATTAGTGTAACTAAGGTAAAAGTCACAAATGATTTAAAATATGCAAAAATATATATTAGTATATTAAATTCAAAAAATAACAAAGAAACATTAGTAGCTTTGAAGAAATCTTCTGGTTTTATTAGGAGTGAATTGGCTAAAAGAGTGAATTTACGAAATACACCAGAATTAATATTTGAATTTGATGATTCATTAGAATATGGAGCAAAAATTGATAATATATTAAAAGAAATTATGCCAAAAAAAGAGGAGTAAAATATGACATTAGATGAAATTTTAAGAGAAATAAAACAAGCTGAAAAAATTGTGATTTTAACACATGAATCTCCAGATGGAGATGCAGTTGGAAGTGCTTTGGCAATGAAATTAATTGTTGAAAAACTAGGAAGAAATGCAGATGTTATTATTCCTGAATATTCTAGGTTGTTTCATTTCTTGCCTTCGGCTGAAGATATAAAAATAGATTCTGACATCCAAAAATATGATTTAGCGATTTCAGTAGATTGTGCTAATTTGAAAAGATTAGCACAAAACCAATATTTTGAAAATGCTAAAAAAACAATTGTAATTGATCACCATGGAAGTAATAATATGTATGGAGATTTAAACTATGTAAATCCAGTAGCACCATCATGTTGTGAAATATTGGTTAGTATGTCAGAATATTATGAGATTCCAATTTCAAAGGAAATTGGAACTTGCATCATGACTGGTATTATAACAGATACAGGTGGATTTCGTTATAGAGGTATTACACCAGATACTTTTGAATATACAGCAGAATTGATACGTTTAGGGGTAGATGTACCAAGCATTTATAAAAGAGCAATGGGAACAAAAACTAAAGCAAATTTCGAATTGACAAAAAGAGTAATTGATAGGCTTGAACTATTAGAAGGAGGACAGGTTTCTTTTTCTTATATTAATGCTCAAGATGAATTAGAAGTAAATGCGGAACCTGGTGACCATGAAGGATTAGTAGATATAGGAAAAGATATTGAAGGAGTAAAAGTATCAATATTTATTAGACAAAAAGAAAATGAAAATGCTTATAAAGTTTCTTTACGTTCTGAAGATGATATTAATGTATCAGATATTTGCTTATTATTTGGAGGAGGAGGTCATCCAAGAGCAGCAGGTGCATTAATCCAAGGAACTGTAGAAGAAGTAAAAGAAAAATTGATGAAAGAAATAAGAAAATGGACGGAGTAATAATAATAAATAAATCAGAAAAATGTACTTCACATGATATAGTACAAAAAGCAAAAAAAATACTAAATGAAAAAGTGGGGCATACGGGAACCTTAGATCCAATGGCAACAGGAGTGTTGCCATTATTAATAGGAAAAGGAACTTTATGTTCTAAATACTTAATAAATCATGATAAAGTATATGATGTGCAATTAACATTAGGAAAGAAAACAGAAACAGCTGATAGTGAAGGCAAGGTAATTGACGAAAAGAGCATACCAGAAGAGATTTGGCATGCAAAAGTGATTGAAACTATTTTAAATAAATTTATAGGAAAACAAAAGCAAATGCCACCAATGTATTCGGCTATAAAAGTAAAAGGTAAAAAATTATACGAATATGCAAGACAAGGAAAAACACTACAAATTGAGCCAAGAACTATTGACATTTATGACATCAAATTACTGAACATAAAAAAGGAAAGTAACCAGATTGAATTTCAAGTACATTGTTCAAAAGGAACATACATAAGAAGTTTGTGCGAGGATATAGCAGAAAAGTTAGGTACAGTTGGATATATGTCTAAATTAAATAGAATAAAAGTAGGAGATTTTTCTATAAAACAAGCCATTACAATAGAAGACATGCAAAAAGGAGAATTTTCATATATGTCAATAGAAGAATTATTCAAAGATAAGCCACAAGTTTCATTAAATGAGAAAAAAATACCTTTGCTTTTAAATGGAGTAAAATTAACAACAAAAGAACAAGATGGAGTATATCGCATATATAGTAATAATAAATTTATTGGTATTGGCATAATAGAAAAAGGATTATTAAAAAGAGATATAATAACAATGTAAATATGTAGTAAAAAATAAGGGTAGAATTCCTTATTTTTTTATACTCTAAATTTTATCAAAAAATAAGATAGCACTTGAAAAGTATTCTTTTTTGGTATAGAATGGTATGGAATAAAGAGAAAAAGACAATACTATGAAAGAAAAAATCCAAAAATTAGGAGGAATGTAAAATGGATAAAAAAACAATAAAAGACATTGATTTAAAAGGAAAAAAAGTATTTGTTCGTTGTGACTTCAATGTACCAATGGACGAAGAAAGGAATATTACAGATAACACAAGAATTGTAGCAGCATTGCCAACAATAAATTATTTGCTAGAAAATAATTGTGCTATCATTTTATGCTCACATTTAGGAAGACCAAAAGGAGAATTCAAGCCAGAATATTCATTAAAACCAGTAGCAAAAGAACTATCAAAACTATTAGGAAAAGAAGTTATAATGTCAGAAGACGTAATAGGTGAAGATGCGAAAAATAAAGCAAAAAATCTACAACAAGGACAAATTTTATTATTAGAAAATGTAAGATTTCATAAAGAAGAAACAGAAAATGATGCAGAATTTGCTAAACAATTAGCAAGTATGTCAGACATCTATGTAAATGATGCATTTGGTTCAAGTCATAGAGCTCATAGTTCAACAGCAGGAATAGCAAACTATTTACCAGCTGTATCTGGATTTTTAATTGAAAAAGAATTAAAATTTTTAGGAAATGCTATTAATAACCCAGAAAGGCCATTTGTAGCAATTTTAGGTGGTGCAAAAGTATCAGATAAAATTGGAGTCATTGATAATTTATTAGAGAAAGTAGATACTCTAATAATTGGAGGAGGAATGGCATATACATTTTTCAAAGCACAAGGGTATGAAGTAGGAAAATCTATTTGTGAACTTGATAAATTAGATTTAGCTAAAGAATTAATGGAAAAGGCAGAAAAAAGAGGAGTTAAATTAATTTTACCAATAGATGTAAAAATAGGAAAAGGAGAAAATCTAGAAGGTGAAAGTAGAACAGTAAAATATACAGACATTCCAGAAGACTGGGAAGGATTAGATATTGGTGAAGAAACAATAAAATTATATGCAGAAGAATTAAAAAAGGCTAAAACTGTAGTATGGAATGGTCCATTGGGATTATTTGAAGTTGCTCAATTTGCTGTTGGAACAAACGACATTGCAAAAGCATTAGCTGACATTGATGCTACTGTTATTATAGGTGGTGGAGATTCAGCAGCAGCTATCAAAAAAGCAGGATTAGAAGATAAAATGACTCATATTTCAACAGGTGGAGGGGCATCACTAGAATTTTTAGAAGGAAAGGCATTACCAGGAATAGAATGTTTAATGGACAAATAAATATATAAAGAGAGGGATAAGTATGAGAAAAAAGGTAATTGCAGGAAACTGGAAAATGAATATGCTTCCAAATGAAGCAATAAAGTTTATAGAAGAATTGACACCATTGGTTAAAAACACAGAACATGAAGTAATTTTATGCGTACCATATACTGATTTGTTTTATGCACTTTTAACAGCGCAAAACACAAACATAAAAATAGGTGCTCAAAATATGCATTTTGAAGAAAGTGGAGCATTTACAGGGGAAGTATCTGGAAAGATGCTAAAATCAATCAATGTAGAATATGTTATTATAGGGCATTCAGAAAGAAGGCAATATTATAATGAAACAGATGAAACAGTAAACAAAAAAATCAAAGCAGCATTTGAAAATGAATTAAAACCAATTGTCTGTGTAGGAGAAACATTAGAACAACGAGAAGCGGGCAAAACAGAAGACATAATTACAAAACAGACAGAATTAGCATTAGAAGGATTAACAGATGAACAAGTAGCAAATACAATAATTGCATATGAACCAATATGGGCAATTGGAACAGGAAAAACTGCAACAAAGGAAGATGCAAATAACAGCATTAAAGCAATTAGAAATAAAATTGAACAAATCTATGGACAAAAAGTGTCAAGTAGAGTTATAATACAGTATGGCGGAAGTGTAAAAAGCACAAATGCCAAAGAACTATTTGAAATGTCTGACATAGATGGTGGACTAGTAGGTGGTGCAAGTCTGAAAGCAGACGAATTCAGTAAAATAGTAAATGTCTAAAACTAATCATTAGATAAAAGAAAAGGATGGTAGATATGAAGGACAAATTAACAATGCTAATGATATTAGATGGTTTTGGTAATAATCCAAATAAAGATGGAAATGCAATTAAATTAGCCAAAACACCTAATATAGATAAACTAATGAAAAAATATCAAACAACAGAAATCCATACAAGTGGTTTAGCAGTTGGATTACCAGAAGGGCAAATGGGAAACTCAGAAGTAGGTCATACTAACATTGGTGCTGGTAGAATTGTATATCAAGAATTAACGAGAATCACTAAATCAATAGAAGATGGAGACTTCTTTACAAATCCAGAATTTATATCAGCAATAGAAAACTGCAAAAAATACAATTCTAAATTGCATATTTTAGGACTTGTATCTGATGGCGGTGTACACAGCCATAATAGGCATTTATATGGATTATTAGAAATGGCAAAAAGAAGAGATTTCGAAAATGTTTATGTACATTGCTTCTTAGATGGAAGAGATACTCCTCCAGCATCAGCAGAAAGTTATATAGTAAAATTACAAGAAAAAATGACAGAAAAGGATATAGGAAAAATAGCCAGTATGTCAGGAAGATTTTATGCAATGGATAGAGACAAAAGATGGGAAAGAGTAAAAAAATGTTATGATGCTTTAGTAAATGGTGAAGGAAACAAGGCAGGCAATGTTATAAAAGCCATAGAAGATTCTTATCAAAAAGAAGTTTTTGATGAATTTGTAGAGCCAACATTAATTTGTAATGGAGAAGAACCAGTTGCTACAATAGGAAAACATGACTCTGTCATATTCTTTAATTTTAGACCAGATAGAGCAAGAGAAATTACAAGAGCTTTAGTAGACCCAAAATTTGATGGATTTGAAACTAAAAAAGATTTAGATTTATATTATGTATGTTTCACAAACTATGATGAAACTATGCCAAATGTGCATGTAGCATTCAAAAAAGAAACTTTAAAAAATACATTTGGAGAATATGTAAGCAAAAAAGGTTATACACAATTACGTATTGCAGAAACAGAAAAATATGCACATGTAACTTTCTTCTTTAATGGAGGAGAAGAAAAACAATATGAAGGTGAAGAAAGAATATTAGTGCCATCACCAAAGGTAGAAACATATGATTTAAAGCCAGAAATGAGTGCATATGAAGTTACAGATAAAGTTTTAGATGCTATTAAGAGTGATAAATATGACTGTATTATCTTAAACTATGCAAATACAGATATGGTTGGGCATACAGGAAGCTTAGAAGCTGCAATTAAGGCAGTAGAAGCAGTTGATGAATGTGTTGGAAAAGTTGCTGAATTAGTAGAAGAAAAACAAGGTAATTTACTTATAACAGCAGACCATGGAAATGCAGAGCAAATGATTGATTATAGTACAGGAGAACCACACACAGCACATACAACTAATCCTGTACCATTGATATTGGTAACACCAAACAAAACCTTAAAACTAAAATCAGGAGGAAAATTAGCAGATTTAGCACCAACAATGTTAGATTTGATGAATCTTGATAAACCAGAAGAAATGACTGGTAATAGTTTATTAGATAAGGAATAAAAGATATGTTAAATCACACAAAAAAAATTAGAGAAATATATGAAGACATACAAAGAAGGCTATTTTATATGATACCAGAGAAATGGGATAAATTGTTCTTATATAGCTCTGTTCTTGATTTACCAGACAAAGAAGGAAAAAAAGGAGAATTATTTTTTTACTATATTCCAAAAGGTATCTTTAAGAAAAAGCCAGTCAATGTATATGAAATACCAGCTAAGTTTAATCTAGATGAAAATCAATACTTAAAATTAGTTAAAATTTTGTATCAAAAAATAAAAGAACTAAGAAATGAATTTCGAAAATCAGAAAGAAATGAAATTTGGACTAATTTAACTATGTCAATTCAAAACTTAAAGTTTAAGGTTGAATATGACTATACAGATTTAAATAATACTGATTTTTCTAGTTATGAAAGACATGTAATATGGCGATATGAAAATTTAGGTATTACAGAGGAGCAAGTAAGTAAGGAAGATAGAGACATTTTAAAAAGATATTTGCTAGGAGCTAAAACTTTATCAAGAAAAGAACACTATGATGCTGGTATTTATATTCAGGATGTTGAAAATGTAATTGCTTATAGTACAGAAAGTCCAGCAGAAGAAACAGATGAAGAAATGGAACAAAAGGCAACACAAAAAAAACATAGAAATCAACTTTTAATGTCAAAAGAAGATATAGAAAAAATGAAATCACAATAATGTTATTAATTTTTACATCATGTTTGTTATATATTTTTGAATAGCAACATGGTGATAATACATAGTAAAAAACGAGGAAACGAAAGGAGTAATTAAAAATGATTTATTCAAAAGAATTAGAAGAAATGTGCTGTGTAGCGAAAGGAGTAGACCATGGACCAGCACCTATTCCAGAAGAAGGAAAATGGGTAAAAGCAAAGGAAATAAAAGATATATCAGGTTTAACACATGGTATTGGATGGTGTGCACCTCAACAAGGAGCATGTAAATTAACTTTAAATGTTAAAGATGGAATTATCCAAGAAGCTTTAGTAGAAACAATAGGATGTTCAGGAATGACACATTCAGCTGCTATGGCAGGTGAAATTTTAACAGGAAAAACAA
>CANQES010000030.1 GCA_947595555.1 uncultured Clostridia bacterium
GGCAAGCTACTACTAATATAGTTACAAATGTTGAAATAGCTTCACTAAAGTTTTGCCCTGTAATAAGATAAATTATAAATGTTATAATAGCTATAATAATAACACTTGGTACAAAGTATCCTGATACTTTATCTGCTATTTTAGCTATTGGAGCTTTTGTATTACTTGCTTCGATTACTAATCTTACAATTTCTGATATTGTTGATTCTTTCCCTATTCTTTCTGCCTTATATTCTATATAACCATCATAATTCATGCTTCCAGCAATTACTTTTTGTCCTATGTCTTTTGATACTGGCTTGCTTTCTCCTGTAATAAACGATTCATCTAGATGAGCTTTACCTGAAATAATTTCTCCATCTACTGCAATTTTTTCTCCCGGCTTTGATATAACAATATCTCCTTTGCTTATGTCATCTAAGGTTACTTGTTTTTCTATACCATCTATTTTTATTACGGCAGTTTCTGGTGTTATTGTTACCAATTTACTAATTGCTTCTTTTGTCTTGTCTTTGCTTATACTATCTAAATATCTTCCTATTTTTATAAAATATATGACAATAGCTGCTGATTCAAAGTATAAGTTCATTGTATATTCATGATGTCCTTTTATAATCATGTACATGCCATACAAGCTATATAAGAAACTACTTATTACTCCTATTCCTACCAAAGTATCCATATTGGGTGTTTTATGAATTAAATTTTTATATCCATTTTTTAAAATGTCATACCCATATACCATAAATGCTATAGTTAATAAGAGTAGTGCAATGGCATAGTTTAATCCATTTGTATGTGGATTTACTATGTCCAATGTTGGCAGGTTAATCATATGTCCCATTGATATATACATTAGTATAATTGCTAAAATTGTAAAAATTATAAGTTTAATTCTTTCACTTCTGCTTTTATTTTCAGTCTTGATTTCCTTGAATTCTCCTAAACTTTTAAAACCTGCTTGTTTTACAAATTCTTCTATTTTGTCTATTGTTAGTAATTTCTCATCATACTCGATTGAAGCATTAGACATTACTAAATTAACATTTGCATTAATTATTCCATTTTGCTTATTTAGATACTTTTCTAGTCCATTTGAGCAAGCTGAACATGTCATTCCATCAATTGATAAGATTATTTTTTTCATAATTAATCTTCCTTTACAACTTCAAATCCAATATCTTCGATTTTTTCTTCTATTACTTTTTTGTCTATATCTTCTTTTACAGTAATTGATACTATTCCAGTATTATGGTTTGCTACTACTTTTTCAATTCCATCTATAGTTTTTAGGGCATTTTGTACTCTATTTTCACATCCTCCACATACCATACCTTTTACTTTTATCTCTAATTCTTTCATTTCTTTTCCTCCTTATTAAATTATTTCCTGTTCTTTATTATATATCCCTTGTAATATTTTGTAAATAATTATATTATATTTTTTTATTTTTTTTAACTACTAACTTATCACAAAAAGCAAGTACTGCTGGCAATAAAGTTAAAATTAAAATTGTAGAACACAAGGTTCCTTCTGAAATTGTCTTACATATTTTAGCCGCAATGGCTGATGCAAATTTTGCGATAATTAAAGTAACAATGATAAGTATTGAACTTGAAGTCAAAATAGTATTAATTGATTTATTATATGAATCTATTATTGATTCTTTTATACCTTCTTTTTTTCTATGTTCAAGATAATATGATGTATATAAAATAGCATAATCGATAGTTGCTCCCATTAATATACTTTGAACAATAAGTATTGAAATAAAATATACATTTTCTCCAATTATAGATAATATTCCCATTGTTAGATATACCGCTGTCTGTATTGTCAGTACTAGTATTACAGGTATAGTGATTGATTTAAATGTAATTGCTACGACTATGAATATTGCTATCATTGTAATTATTGTTATCACATTTAGCTCATTGTCAAAACTTTGACTCATTTCATAAGACATAGGAGAGTCTCCTATTACATAGACATCTTCTAATTCTTTTCCAAATGTCTCTTTTACATTTTTTATAAATTCAAAAGTTTCTGGTGATTCTGGAGCTAGTTTTGTGTTTAATACTATTCTTGAATAATTGTCACCTATTAATAATTCTCTTGCATCTTGTATTGTTGTTTTTGCCTCTATTATATCGTTTCTCATATCTTCTTCTATAAAATCTGTAAATCTTTCATCTTGCAAAATATCATCATTAAGACATTTAACAAATTCTTCTACTGTCATTTTCCATTCATTATTGTATTGTTTTTCACTTCCATAATAAATGTATAGCATGTCGACTGTATTTTTTTCTACATCATTACTTAAATTGCTAATAATAGCAAATATCTCATCTACAGTATATGTGGTATTGTTCATTGTTGCTTGCATAATGCTATTTACTGTATTTAGCCTTGATATCTGTTCTTTATCGATATTGCTTGAATATTCTTTATTTGTAACTACATTTTTAAGTAAAAAATTAACAAATTCTTTTAGTGATAAACTTGGATTTTTATTTATATACTTAGAATTATATAAACCATAAAGTAAATTTATATTTTCTTTATTTATATTCAATAATGAAGATATTTCATTATTATTATATTTTTTATTATTAATAACTCCATTCATAACTGATTGAATTAATGTCAAATCTTTTATAGTGCTATTTTTTATTTTGCCTGCTAAAGCGCTATCTTTTTGATGTGCAAGTATAAAATTTACAAATTCTCGAGGTGTCATACTTGTATTATTTTTGTTTGAAACATACAATGTGTATATATTTTTTGTATTATTGATGTCTATACCTATTATTTGAGAAAGTTCTTTATATGTAAAATTTTTATTATTTAGAGTATTAGTCATAATAGTATATAATAGTTGCATCTGTTGTATTGTACCTGTATCAAGAGCTTCCTTATTATCTAATATTAGTTTTACAAACTCATTAGGTGTAATAGTCAAATAATCAATATTAGTATCTTGTTTACCATATTTTAATAGTAGAATTTGATTAATTTTTGTCTCGTCTATACCAAATAAATTAGCTAATTCTTTACTGTTCATTTGCTTAGTTATTATATTTTTATTGCTAAATGTTGATAATAATTTTATATTTTGAATTGTTGCATTATCAAAGCTTTTTGCATAATTACTGTCTTTTAATACATCATTTAATACAAAATTTGCAAATTCTGAAAATGTCATTTTTACATCTATATCATTTATAAGAATATAGTATTTATATAATTCTTTCATTGTATTATTATCAATTCCGAATAATTGAGACATTTGATTACATGTCATTTTATTTTGTAATGTCTGCTTATTTGTAAATTTTGCTAATGTATTTAGTTTGTTTTTGCTTTCATTATTAATTTTGACGGCATATTTTTTATTTGTTAAAACATCTTTATTCATAAAATTAATAAATTCATTCAAACTAATTTGTGTATTATTATTTTTAGAAAGATAATAAATAAGTATGTCATCAATTTTACTCTTTTCCATGTCCATTATATTTGCTAAATCACTTGCAGTTCTTTTTTTATTCATAGAAGATACTGTAATAAAGTTTTTTAATCTGGTAATATCTTTTTTTGTTTCATCACTTATTTTTTCATTTGTTTTTGGGTTGTTATATGCTTCTTCTTCAATAAAATTGATAAAGTCGTTAAATGTCATTTTTGTATTTGCATCTTGATTATAATAATGGTAAAACAATATTTTTAATAAATAATCTTCTACTTTAACATCAGAGCCTAAATCTTCTAATTTATTATTTAATTTATCATAAGTTAGTTTCTCGTTAATTGTATTCCCATAAGCTAATACTTCATCTACTTTTTCTTTATTTTCAAGTTGTTTTAAATATTTATCAACTTTTTCTTCATCTTCATTTTTATATAAAATAGCAATTTGATTATTTTCAGAAAATACATCTGCTATAGTATCTGATTGTGTATCTGTATAATTAATTCCTAAATGTCCTTTTAACAAGAAGCTTGTAATAAATACTATAAGAAATAATGGAACTGCAATTACTCTCGCTTTATAACTAAATCCGCCTAGTTTATTTAATTTTATAGTTGGACTTTTCTTTTTGGTTTTTACTATCCATTTATCAAACATTAGTATTAATGCTGGAAGTACAAAGAAAATACAAATCAAACTAAATAACACACCTTTTGCTAATACAAATCCTAAATCTTTTCCAATTTTAAAGCTCATAAATACTAATGCTAGAAGTCCTACTATTGTTGTAACAGAGCTACTTGATATAGCTTGAAAAGCTTTATATAATGCATCTTTCATGGCTGTTACTTTATCTTTGTTATTTTTCTTTTCCTGATCATATCTGTTCATTAGCATTATCGAATAATCCATTGATAATGCCATTTGCAATATCGCCGCTATTGAATTTGTAATGTTTGATACGTTTTGACATATAATATTTGTTCCTTTGTTTAAAACTACCGCCATTAATATTGATATTAAAAATAAAAATGGTTCTACATATGATTCACACATTATAAGTAAAATAACTAGACTACTTGCAACTGCAAGTGCAACAATCCAAATTGGTAATACTGATTTATTACTTTCTGATACATTTCCACTTGTATAAATTGTATAATCTTTATAATTTTCTGTTATTTGATTATATACGTCAGTTGCTTTTTGTGAATCGGATTTATCATCTACTGTGATAACATATAGCGTGTAGTTTTCTTTATTATAATTTTCCGTACTATCATAATCTACACTTTGTACGCCTTCTATCGATTCTAAATCGCTTTTGATGTCTAATTTTTTTCCATCTTCTAGGTTTTCAAACATTAAATTTAAAGTGCTTGTTTCTGTCCCGGAAAATTCTTTTTCCATAATGTCCATACCTATTCTTGTTTCTGATGTGTCTGGCATATATTCAGCTATGTCGTAATTAATTTTTACTTTTGATGATAAGATTGCTGATATTATTGTAAAAACGATAAATAAGAGCAAAATAAAATATCTTTTGTTTATTATGACATCTGTAATTTTTTTCAAAGTAAATCCTTCCTTTCGTTTTATTTTACATTATATATTATACTCCCATTCTTGTTCTAATGGAAGTATAAATTTTAATTAATTTTCAAAAAAATTGAGGAATTGAGGAATTGGGGACGACCCCAATTCCTCCAATTCCTCAATTTCTCAATTTTTTCCTAACTCATAAATAACATCAACTTCATCACATACATTTTGTGAATGTGTTACTATTATAACACATTTATTTTCTTTTTTAGCTAAATGTTTAAAAATTTTTAAAATGTCATTTTCTGTATCTTTGTCTAAATTTCCTGTTGGCTCATCTGCAATAATAATTTTAGGTTGGTATGATAGGCTTCTTGCTATTGCTATTCTTTGTTGCTCTCCTCCTGATAATTTCAAAATTTTTCGATTTGCATGTTCTTCTGTTAGTCCAACACTTTTCATAAGTTCCAATGCTTTTTCTTTTTTGTTTTTTACTTTAACGTGACTAACATCCATTGATAATATGATATTCTCAATTGCAGTCAATCCTGGTAACAAATTATAGCTTTGAAAAACAATGCCTATATCTGTATTACGATAACGGTCTAAATTCATTTTTCTTAAATCTTTTCCATCATATATTACTTTTCCCTCTGTGCATTTTTCAAGTCCTGTAATTAGTGATAATAGCGTTGTTTTTCCGCTTCCACTTTTTCCTCTTATTGCATACATCTTTCCTTGTTCAAATCCATAATTTATATTTTTAAACACATACTTATCTTTTGGTGCATCTTTGTAACGATATCCTACATCTTCTAATTTTAATATTTCCATAATTTTAAGTCCTCTCTTTCAATATTGTAAGTGGTGAGAATCTTTGGATGCTAATCATAGCTGCTAAGCTACTTATAATTGTTAAAAGTATGCCAATTCCTAACAATTCAGCAATTACTGTAAAATCTACAATTGCTTCTATTTTGTCAATTTTTTCTACTTGAATTGTGCCTCTAGGCTCCATTGGTCCACCCATATGCCCATCTTGTCCTTTTCCAAAATTATTTGAAATTTTTTCATTTGCTTCCTGACTTGCAGTAATTTCATTTTGTAAAAGACTATTTCCAATTGGCTTAGCTAAAAATGCTCCACAAATAGCTCCTATGCATAACATAATAATACTTACAATTAATAATTCTAAAACAAATTGAATTGTTAATTTAAATTTACTTACTCCAATTGTTCTAAATACACCAATTTCATACTTTCTTTCTCTAATATTTATCATGTTAATAACAAATAATACAATTGAAGCTATTATTAAAGTTATAATTAGAAATGTAGTAGCAAATGTTTTTACATTTTCAATAGATTGTGTTGCTGTCTCTAATTCTTCTAAATTAGTACTAACTGCATAATACTCATTTAATCCTTTTTCTTTTAATTCTGCTGAAAATGGTTCAATTGCTTCTTCATTTTTCAAAATAAAATATGGCGTTATGTTGGTTACTAAGGTACTATCCTGTGCTACTAAATTTTCTATAACTCCACTACCTGTTATGATTTTATTAGCAGATGGTGAATACATTTTTGCAGAATCTTCACTATTTGTTGAATTATCTTTATATATTCCTTTCACTATAAAATCATATGTAGCTTGTGTATTTGGATTTTTTAGAGTAATTGTACTTCCTACTGTTATATTATTTAATGTTGCTAATTCTGAACTAACAACACATTCTAATGCTGAAAAATCTGTAAACATTTCTCCTTCTTGTATTTGATAGGTTCCACTAACAAAATCATTCATAGCATCATAAGAAGAATAACCATCTAGTTCAAAGTCGCCTGTTAAATTTCTTGCACTTTGAAATATCTCTTTGCTCTTAGTTATAACTGTTGTTGTATTATTGTTCGTTATAGTATGTCTTTCTCCTCCTTGCATACCTCCAGGTCCTTTTCCCATATCAGCATTTCCACCTGTAGTTGTACTACTAGAACTTGTCGTTGTCTGCCTGTCCTCTACTTCATATTCAAAAGAATCTGTTGCTTTTGTTAAAGTATCACTATTTAAAGAAGTTGCATATTGATAATAATAATCTTTTAAATATTCACTTTCTCCATACTTTTTTACATCATCCAACGTAAAAGCCTCTATATTATTAAATGCTTCTATATTACTTTTTCTTGCATCTTCTCCACCTTGGAATTTTTGTGATAGTTGTTCACGATTAAATGCTATTGTCGCAATAATGTCATGTGCTTCTTCATAATTTTTCACTAAATTGTTTGCGGTATTTAATATCGCCAATGTAACAGTACTACTAGCTGCAATTGCTAAAATTATAATACCAATTAAAATATTTCTTCCTTTGTTTCTTATTATAGAAATTAAACTATTTTTTAAAATATACATTTTATCCTCCCTACTTTACGTTTTTATTTATAAATAATTTTTATGTTTTTTTTGTGTCCTTTTTGTTATCTTTTAGGAAATTAAGGAATTGGGGACGGCCCCATAATCCTCAATTTTTTGAAAATTAACAATATATTTACTAAAATAAAAAATGAGGATTATGGGGCCGTCCCCAATTCCTCAATTTCTCATAATAGTATTGGACTTATTTGTTCTCCATCTAATGCATACTCTATAGTTTTAATAATATATTCAAAATCAAATACAATTGACCTTGGTTTTGTTATTGGATTATCTTGTCTGAAAGGAACAAAATAATAGTTTCTTCTATTTAATAATTTTCCAATGTTTTCAGCATTGCCACTCAATCCATTATTGGTAGATGGTGCAATAACTAAAGGAAATCCGATTTCTTAGATGTGATTTTGCTGCCATTAAAGCAGGTGTATCAATAATATCACATGCTAACTTTGACATAGTGTTTCCGTGAGCATGGTGCTATAATCATTATATCTGTTAGTTTTTTTGGGCCGATTGGTTCTGCGTCTTGAATGGTATGGATGATTTTTTTACCAGTTATGTTTTCGATTTCTTCAATAAAGTCTTTTGCTTTACCAAACTTAGTATCTAAATTATAACTATTATATGACATGATTGGAATTATGTCCGCTCCTTTTTCAATTAATTCTTTCATTTTTGGTATAGTTTTTTTGAATGTGCAAAAGGAACCTGTTAGTGCAAATCCTATTTTTTTACCTTTTACTTCCAAAGTTTACAATTCCTCCTTTCATATTACATTTATATATAATATGAAATTATGTAAATTTTGAAAGCTATTAATATTATATTTTTTAACTTTTATTTTGTATTATATTCTCATATTCAGGATAAAAAAACATATTTATTTAATGGTGATACTTTGAAAAGAACAAAAAAATTTTTCCTTAATGGAATAATATTAACTATTACAGCCTTTTTTATGAAAAGCATTGGAATGAGTTTTGGAATCTACGTTTCCAACAAAATTGGCTCTGAAGCACTTGGTGTTTTTAATTTAGTAATGTCAGTTTATTTATTTGCTGTAACTTTCGCTACATCTGGATTAAGCCTTGCCTGTACACGCATCGTTTCAGAAGAACTTGCCAAAGGTCATTCCTATGATGCCCTAAAAGCCGTAAAAAGTTGTTTAATATTTTCTTTGATATTAGGCTTTGGTAGTAGCATCCTTATCTTAGCCTTTTCAAATATAATATGTCAAAATTGGTTAAATAATATGATTTCTTGTAGGCCTCTTTATCTAATTGCAATTGGTCTACCTTTCATTGCGGTATCTAGTGTAATAAATGGTTATTTTTCTGCCGTAAGAAAAGCTTATAAAAGTGCTATATCACAAGTATTTGAATTATGTATTAAGATTGTTTTAAGTATTGTTTTATTACATTTTTATGCTAACAAAAATGTAGAAACTACCTGTATTTGCCTAATTTTAGCAGATGTTATGTCAGAAATCTGTTCTTGCTTGCTAATCGTTATTTTATATAAAATAGATAAAATTAAAATTAGTAAAAAGCACATTACTATTGTAACTTTCAAAAGAAAAATTTTAAAAATTACTTTTCCAGTTTCTATAACTTCTTATATTCGTTCAGGCTTATCTACTTTAAAACAATTTATTATTCCTAAAAGATTACTTTTATTTGGTTTGCCTTATAGTATAGCATTATCTGAATATGGTAAAATTAATGGTATGACGATGTCTGTACTTCTATTTCCTAATGTTTTTATCTTTTCTTTCAGTAATTTATTAATACCTGAATTTGCAAGTTTAATGGCAAAAGGATATAAAAAAAGAATTACAGACATTTGTAAAAAAGTATTTTTTACTACTTCTGTATTCTCTATTGGCATTTCTCTTATTTTCTTTTTCTTTGCTAATGACATTAGTCTAATGATGTTTCAAAATTTATCATGTGCTAAATATATTAAAATTCTTTCCCCTCTCATTTTATTCATGTATCCAGATAATATAATAGATAGCATATTAAAAGGATTGAATAAACAGTTTAGCGTTATGATTTGCAATATCTTAGATTTATTATTAACTATTAGTGTTTTATATGTCTTATTGCCTACTTTTGGAATAGAAGGCTATCTCCTATCCATTATAATTAGTGAAGTTTTTAATTTTTGCGTTAGTTATTTTCAATTAATCAAAGCTAGTGATTTTAAAATGTCTTTTCCAATTTATTGTTGTTATGTATTTTTTTTACTATTGGCAATTTATAACATTCTTACCATTATAATATAACTCCTTCAATACCATCATCCAGATTTTGCACAAACATTTCTGCATCCTTCTTGCTACCAACAATACTGCCATAATGAATTGGAACAGCTATCAAAGGTTTTATATAATTCACTAATTGAGCAGCCTCATTACTATTCATTGTATAAGTTCCACCAACTGGAACAAAAGCAACATCACAAACAACCTTTTTATTTTCCTCTGTAATATCTGTATCTCCTGCAATATAATAAGCATGTCCCTGTAAATTTAATATATAGCCAACCCAACCATTTTCTTTAGGATGAAAAGTCTTATTAATATTATAAGCAGGAATAGTTTTTATCTCTACTCTTAGAATTTTATAAGTATCATTTGGTTTTACAACTACAATATTTTCCTTTTTGACATTTAAAGCAAGTGTTTTATCATATAAATCATCTGTAACACAAATAATCGTATTTTCATTTTTTACTTTTAGTATATCCTCTTCTGAAAAATGATCATAATGAGAATGCGTAATTAATATAATATCTGCATCATTATAATTATTATCCAAATGAAATGGATCTATATACAATATCTTTTCCTTATTAAACTTAATACAAGCATGATTTAAAAGTTCTATATTTTCTAACATAATATCACCTCCATATTAATTTACCACAAAATATTAAAAATAACAACATTAATAAATGTAATAAAAATGTAATATTTTTCGTCATTTTTTCTGTTATAATATATATGAATACAAAAGATTTTGGAGGATATCATGCTTTTTTATAATTTTAATACTTTAGATGATTTTATAAAAAACAATTTAATTAGTAATATTCAAGCGGAAAAAGAGAACTTGAATCAATTAAAAAGTTTATATTCAAACAAAAAATCGAATCTTTTAAAAATTACAACTAATATGATAGACATAACAGACTTTATGGAAGAACATTTAGAAGATTTTCAAGAGGTAATCTCTTCTTTAAAAAAATCATTTGAAAATATTGATACAATTGATATTTTAATTGATAAATTAGAAGAAAATTTGGCTATTAATATCTCTTTATATGAAAGACATTTTGAATATAATATTAATGAAATAAAGGCAAATTTAGTTGATTATAATAAACAAAGAGAAGAATTGTTTAATAAAATTTTAGAATTTGAAAATACTAGCACTTCTATACTAAATTCTGCTATTGAATTATCTTTTCAAGCCACTTCTAAAAAGAAAAAAAAGCCTGTTATGCCAAATATTTATAAGAAAGATAATATAACCGTAGATATTAAACAAGAACCTTATGACCACAATGTTTTAATAGTTTCTGAAAAAGAGCAAAAAGCTTATCTGCCTTTCTTCTATTCTAAAATAAAAGAAATTTTTGAACGTGGTAATACTCCTTACATGTCATTACAAGATGTTGTTAATGAATTATATGTAATTCCTTTAAATAGATTTAAAAGTTCATCTATTGCTAGATTTAGAGAAGCTTTTCATCTTATTCGTGATAAAGAAAAAGGTTCTATTACAAAAGCTTTAGATTTAGGATTAGAGTTAATGTTTAAATATAATTTAAACCCGATAATTATAGCTGCATGTAGAAATTTGGATGAGTTAGATATTTACTTGGCTTGTATGGATGAAAATGATATGTCACATTTCCCTTGTTTTGATATAAAATTTGAAGTTATGCCACAAGTTGTTAAAAATAGAAAGAAAAATACCTTTTTGTTTTAAGGTATTTTTTATTATTTTTTACATACACTAAATTTATTATGAACCAAATTTTAAATACAAGTTTAGAAAAAAATACAAAAAATTTAAAAAAGAAAGACTGGTTTCGTTTTCAATTTAGTGTTTCACTTTCTATTATATCCATATTAATTATCTGTGGTATTTTTTATTGGTATCACTTATCTAAAAAAGAAAATTTTTCTGACATTTTAATGTCTAGTTATGACATTTATAGATTATATAATCATCCTGAAGATACTACTGATATAGCAGAAACTAATGGGTTATTTGGAATCATTAACATTCCAAAGATTAACCTTTATTATCCTGTTTTTTCGTCTTTTTCAGAAGAATTACTAAAAGCTTCACCTTGTAAGTTCTTTGGAAACACCCCTAAGTCAAATGGAAATATTTGTATTGCTGGTCATAATTACGATAATTCACTATTTTTTAGTAAGCTAAGATATTTATCACTGAATGATGATATTTATATTTTTGATAATAATGGAAAAAAGTATCTTTACACTATCTATGATATTTATGAAGTAAAAGATACTGATCTTTCGCCTATTTATAATTATCCTAAAAATCAAAAGATATTAACACTCGTTACTTGTAATAATTTTAATTCAAATCGTATTATTGTAAGAGCAAAACAAAGGAGCTCCTAAAAGCTCCTATTTACTAAATATTTCTATAATCTTTAATTTTCTTATAAGCGTAAACTGCTGAAATAGCAAATACTACTACTAATAAAGCTACTGGAATAGAATCTTCTATACCTGTTTTTGGTAAATTGTTTGTATTGTAAATATTAGTACTATTAGTATTTGTATTATTTATATTTGTGTTATTTCTATTTGTATTATAATTGTTAATATTTGTGTTATTATTGTTAATGTTTGTATTAGAATTATTAGTATTTACATTAGAATTATTGCTAATAGGAAGATTTAAATTTCCCGTTAAGTCTGTATCTGCTGCTAATACCATAGTATTAATAAACATTATTAACATTATACTCATTAATAAAATTGAAAATAGTTTGATTAAATTTAATTTTTTCATATCGATTCTCCTCACTTTTTATTAGTATTATTATAATCGCTTAAAATTATACTACCTTTTTATATATAATTCAAGTGATTAAAAAAAATAACTTCTAATTTTTTTTATTTACATTTCATATTTTATACTTAAATACATTATAAGTCAATACCTTTTTTCGATTTTTTATTTACATTTTTATTACAGAACTATTACATCAATTATACATTAAATTTAAACAAAACAATGTCGCCATCTTGCATGATATAATCCTTTCCTTCTGAACGTACTAGTCCCTTTTCTCTAGCATTTACCATTGAACCTTCTTTCATTAAATCATCATATGAAACAACTTCAGCTTTGATAAAACCTCTTTCAATATCAGAGTGGATTTTACCAGCAGCTTGTGGTGCTTTTGTTCCTTTTTTTATGGTCCATGCTCTTACTTCTGGCTCTCCGGCTGTTAAAAATGACATAAGTCCTAATAAATCATAGCTTTTTTTGATAACTTTATCTAGTCCAGATTCTTGTAATCCAAGAGCTTCTAGCATTTCTTTCTTGTCTTCTGCTTCCAATCCTGATAGTTCTTCTTCAATTTTAACACATAAAGGAATTACTTCAGCTTTTTCTTTTGATGCATATTCTTTTACCTTTTTTACAAGTTCATCATTTTCTGCATTTTCCATTTGACTTTCTGAAATATTAGCAATATATAAAATTGGTTTTGTTGTTAATAAAAACATATCTTTTACTAATTCTTGTTCTTCATCATTAAAATCAATTGCTCTTGCTGATATTCCATTTTCTAAATTTTCTTTAATTTTTTCTAGTAAATCAATTTCTTGTTGATATTTCTTGTCTGCTTTCAAATTTTTTCTTGCTTTATCTAATCTTTTATTTACTGTTTCAATGTCTGCAAAAATTAATTCTAAATTTATTGTTTCAATATCTCTAATTGGGTCTACACTTCCATCAACATGAACTACATTGGAGTCTTCAAAACATCTTACAACTTCACATATGCTATCTGTTTCACGAATGTGAGATAAGAATTTATTTCCTAATCCCTCTCCTTTACTTGCTCCCTTAACTAATCCTGCTATATCAACAAATTCAATAACTGCATGCGTAGTTTTTTGTGGATGATACATTTTTGTTAATTCATCTAGCCTTTCATCTGGTACAGCTACTACCCCTACATTTGGTTCTATTGTGCAAAATGGATAATTAGCACATTCAGCACCTGCTTTTGTTATGCTGTTAAATAAAGTACTTTTTCCTACATTTGGCAAACCTACTATTCCTAATTTCATATTAACCTCCATTCCGTCGCTTCGCTCGGCACAAAGTGCCATGAAAAATTGCGACATTTATATTTCTTTA
>CANQES010000031.1 GCA_947595555.1 uncultured Clostridia bacterium
AAATTGTGATGATAGTTATATAAAAAATTCATTTGAGAAGTTTCAAAATGCAACAAGAGATTCTGTTTATAAAAGTGATTTGCCTAACAATGAGATTTATTGTACTAGTGTAAAAGGTAAAAAAAGATATATTAATCCTTTAGTTAGCTCTGACATTAAAACTTGTAGAATAAAAGATGTTTCTACTATTGCAAATAATGATATTAATAATTTTTTAAATATGAAACTTCATAAATTTATTGGATTTAACTTTGATTTTAAACCATATGTATAAATTTATCAAGCAATTCATATACTATTAATGTCAATTTAGTTTCACAAGTTAAATATTATATGTTAAAATATATTTAACTTAACCCTCTGCTACTTTTGTAGTAAGACGGGAGCCTAAATGATTTTGGAGAGTTCTAGCAACTCTCCTTCTTAAATTGTATATTATTATTTAGTAAAAAATCTGATAATTTGTTTATCAATTAAATCAAGTGATATACTAGATATTTTTACATTTCTTCTAACAGTATCTTTGAAAATTCTTTGTTTACTAATTGTTGTTATTTGGTTAATGAGTGCAATACTATTGGTAAAATTGATGGAAAATACTTAAATACAATAAATGAAAAAATAGAAATGGAATTTTTTGAATAAAATATTGACTTAATGAGTAAAATATAGTATCATAGTATTATAGAAAGTAATCTATTAAGATTGCTGTGGGAGGAACGAAAGTTCCAGTTAATTGCTATGGGAGGCAACTAGTTAGGAATAATTAGTTGCCAGTTTTTTTATGCTTATAATTTTGATATACATTTAACATTTACGACTTTTCTTGTATTTATTGTGATATCTGCGTTAGATAGTTTTATTTATATAAAGTTATACATATCGGGAGTGTGGCTGTCGCTTCGCTTCGTTACATCTTAATATTTTCATTTTGATTTTTTAGCATTTACCAGAAGTTCCTATAAAAATTGACTTGACAAATTAGATAAAAATATATAATAATATAAGAAAACAAGGAGGTAAAGATATGAAAGCATATGTATGTAAAGTATGTGGATACATACACTTTGGTGAAGAAGCACCAGAAAGATGTCCACAATGTGGAGCAGGAAAAGACATGTTTGAAGAAAGGAAAGAAACACAAGGAGCTAATGACTATGCTGATGAGCATAAAATAGGGGTAGCACAAGGATTGGACGAAGAAGTTGTAAAAGGATTAAAAGATAACTTTATGGGAGAATGTACAGAAGTAGGAATGTATATAGCAATGAGCCGTCAAGCAGACAGAGATGGTTATCCAGAAATAGCAGAGGCATTTAAAAGATATGCATGGGAAGAAGCAGAACATGCTGCAAAATTTGCAGAGTTATTAGGAGAAGTAGTACATGCGGATACAAAGAAAAACTTGACTTTAAGAGCAGAAGCAGAATGTGGAGCTTGTAAGGGCAAAAAGGAACTTGCGACAAGAGCAAAAGAATTGGGCTATGATGCTATTCATGATACAGTTCATGAAATGTGTAAAGATGAGGCAAGACATGGAAGAGGATTTGAAGGATTATTAAAAAGATATTTTTAGAGAACTATAAAAGAAGCCAAAGGGAAAGCAAATCCTTTGGTTTTTTATAATTAAAATTATTTGTTATTTTTTAAGTTTTCAAATTTTTCATAAAAATCGAAACAAACTTTTTTTAAATTAATTGGTTTTAAGTTTATATCAGTAAAACAATGTTTAGTTTCTCCTGTTAGTACTATATCATTTGTTTTTTCATTGGTAACTTCATATCCCATAGTTAAACGAACGCCATTAAAATCTTTTACGAAAGGTTTAATGACAATGACATCGTCAAAAGTAACGTGTCTTTTAAAATCTAAATTAACACCAAGAACTGGAATCATAATGCCATGATTCTCATATGCAGAATAAGGCATATCATTAACAAGAAGCATTTCACATCTAGCTTCTTCCAAAAATCGTATATAATTTGAATGATGTACAACTCCCATACGGTCTGTTTCATAATAATTGATTTTTCTTTTGAATATAAAACTCATTATATATCGCATCCTTTCAAAAGAATATTATAACTAAAATAAATTTGTTTGTCAATTTTGTTTTGGTTTTTGCATATTTTCAAATTACACAAAAATTTCTTACACACTCGTAAACAAGCTCACTAACGTGACTCAAAGACAAAAATTTAAACTAAATACTTATCAAATGTTGAAAAAAGTTATATAGTATAGTATAATCAGATAGACATTTTTTAGAAGAACTCTAGGTATAGAATTCAAAAGGGGGAAAAAATATGATTCGGAGGAATAAACACGTAAAGATAATGTCTCATTCTGCAAAAATAATTGTACGGAGTCAAAATGGAGACAAAACAAGAAGCGTATTCAGAAGGGGAGAGTTAGAAGCCTTTGAACAAAATCTACAAAAAATATCAGACATTGCAAAAAGAAATGAGGGAATGATGGTCTTAGAATGCCTTCTCTCTGGAAGAAAAGTAATATTGGAAAATAAAAAAATCTTTTTATACACAGCAGTTGTGTATGGAGAAATCGAGGCCAATTGGGTTGTCACCAAAAACAATGAACTTTATTCTCTGCTTGAGGATTTAGTTCAGTCCTAAATAAAGAAAAAAGCTATTCAAATCGTAAGAGGAGAATGGCTTTTTCGATAAATCTAAAATTTATATAGTAAATTTGAAAAAAAAATGATATAATCACAAAAAAGAAAAGAGAGGAAAACTATATGTCAAAATTTGTGCATTTACATATCCATAGTGAATACAGTTTATTAGATGGAGCAAATCGAATTAAGGATTTGCCAGTAAGAGCAAAAGAATTAGGCATGGATGCCATCGCATTAACAGACCATGGGGCAATGTATGGAGTAATTGATTTTTATAAAGCATGTAAAAAAGAAGGGGTAAAGCCTATAATTGGATGTGAAGTATATGTAGCACCAAGAAGTCGATTTGACAAAGAACCTAATATTGATAATCATTATAATCATCTTATTCTGTTAGCAAAAAATAAGCAAGGATATCAAAATTTAAGCAAGTTAGTTTCAATTGGTTTTGTAGATGGCTATTATTATAAACCACGAATTGATTTGGAAGTTTTAGAACAATATCATGAAGGTTTAATATGCCTTAGTGCGTGTTTAGCAGGAGCAGTTAATCAAGCTTTATTAAATGGTGAAAATGAAAAAGCAGAAGAAATTGCACTTTGGCATAAAAGGGTTTTTGGAGAGGATTATTATATTGAAATTCAAAACAATGGAATTAAAGAGCAGGTTTTAGCAAATCAAAAGCTAATTGCATTAGCAAGAAAATTAGATATTCCACTCGTGGCTACTAATGATGCACATTATTTAAAAAGAGAAGATGCTTATAATCATGAGGTTTTATTATGCATTCAAACTGGTAAGAGAATGAGTGACATAGATAGAATGCGTTTTGATACTGACGAATTATATGTGAAATCACCAGAAGAAATGATAGAGTATTTTAAAGCATTTCCAGATGCTATTGAAAACACAGTAAAAATAGCAGAAAAATGTAATGTAGAGTTTGAATTTGGACATACTATTTTACCGAATTATGACGTACCACCAGAATTCCCAACACATTATGATTATTTAAAAAAATTATGTGATGATGGAATTAAAAAAAGATATGGAGAAAATCCTTCAAAAGAGATATTAGAAAGAGCAGAATATGAATTAGACGTCATTAAGAAAATGGGATATGTAGATTATTTTTTAATCGTATGGGACTTTATTCATTATGCTAAAACTCACCATATACCAGTAGGACCAGGACGTGGGTCTGGAGCAGGTTCTATTATTGCCTATGCCATTGAAATTACAGATATTGACCCAATGAAATATGGACTTCTTTTTGAAAGGTTTTTAAATCCAGAAAGAATTAGTATGCCTGATTTTGACGTGGATTTTTGTTATGAACATAGGCAAGATGTTATTGATTATGTTTCAGAAAAGTATGGTCACGACCATGTGTCCCAGATTATTACATTTGGTACTATGGCTGCTAAAATGGTTATTAGGGATGTTGCAAGAGTATTGGATGTTCCATATTCAGAAGCAGATAGTTTAGCAAAAATGATACCAAATGAGCTACATATAACAATTCAAAAAGCATTGGAACAAAATAAGGAATTAAGAGAAAGATACGAAACAGAAGAAACTGTTAAAAAAGTTTTAGATATTGCAATGGGATTAGAAGGAATGCCAAGGCAGGCTTCTACTCATGCATGTGGGGTTGTAATCACAAAGGAGCCAGTAGATACATATGTACCTCTATATGTTCGTGATGGACAAATTTCTACTCAATATATTATGACTACATTAGAAGAATTAGGTTTATTAAAAATGGACTTTTTGGGGTTAAGAACTTTAACTGTTATTCAAGATACTATAGATTTAGTGAAAGAAAATAGAGGTATAGATGTTGAATTCGATTCAGAGATGTCTGATCCCAAAGTTTATAAACTATGGCAAGAAGGAAAGTCTTGTGGTATTTTCCAATTTGAATCACAAGGTATGACAAACTTTATGAAGGAATTAAAACCAGACTGCTTAGAAGATTTAATTGCTGGTGTTTCATTATATAGACCAGGACCAATGGATCAGATTCCAAGATATGTAAAGGGAAAATTAAATCCAGGGCATAATGAGTACACTCATCCAAGCTTAGAGCCAATTTTGAATGTAACTTATGGATGTATGGTATATCAGGAACAAGTTATGCAAATTGTTCGTGATTTAGCTGGATATTCTTTAGGAAGAGCAGATTTAGTAAGACGTGCCATGGGAAAGAAAAAGCTAGATGTTATGTCAAAAGAAAGAGAAGTATTTATTCACGGTCAAGTTGATGATGAAGGCAACATCATAGTTCCAGGGTGTGTGAGAAATGGAATTGATGAAGCATCAGCCAATAAAATATTTGATGAAATGTCAGAATTTGCAAAATATGCATTTAACAAGTCGCATGCTGCCTGCTATGCCGTTATAGCATACCGAACAGCCTATTTAAAAGCATATTATCCAGCTGAATTTATGGCAGCCACTTTAAATAGTTTTTTGGGTAATTTAGATAAAATACCACAATATATTGATGAATGTAAAGCTCTTGGTATGTCAATTTTAAAACCAGACATTAATAAAAGTGATACAAAATTTACAACTGAATATGAAGATGGAAAAGCTAAACTTCGTTTTGGATTAGGAAGTATTAAGAATGTAGGAACTGTGCCAGTAGATAATATAGTAAAAGAAAGAAAAACAAATGGAGTTTATAAAAGTTTTACAGATTTTTGTGAAAGAATAGCAGATGAAGCAGTTAATAAAAAATGTGTGGAAAGTTTGATAAAAGCAGGAGCATTTGACGAATTTGAGCAGACAAGAAGTACCTTGTTAGCTTCTTTTGAAGGAATTATTGATACAATCCAGTCAGGAAGAAAAAAAGGATTTGATGGACAAGTATCAATGTTTGATTTAGGTTCAGAAGAAGAGAAAAAAGAAATGAATGATATAAAATATACTTTTGAGGAACATGAAGAAATGTCAAATAAAGAATTATTATCTATTGAAAAAGACATGTTAGGAATTTATATTTCAGGTCATCCATTGGAAAAGTTGAGATACCAAATAGAAACTCAAGCTAATATCAATACTATACAGTTAAGAGACATTGATGAACAAATGAATTCACAGATGATGGTGGAAGGGATGGAAGTACAAGAAAAACCAAAATTTGTGGATGGACAAAAAGTAAAATATGCTGGAATAATTACATCAATTAAAAAGAAATATACTAAAAATAATAAAATTATGGCTTTTGTTACAGTAGAAGATTTATACGGTACAGCAGAGATTATTGTATTTGAAAATGTATATATAAATGCTGGAAAAAGTCTTGTAGAAGAAAACATTGTTATGATAGAAGGACGTTTAAGTGTACGAGAAGATGATACAACAACGATTATTGCTAGTGATATCAAAGATTTTGGAGAACAAAAGCAAAAAGTATTTACTTTAGATATTACAAATGCAAGTGAAGAGCAAAAGGAAAAACTAAGAGGTCTAATTCGTTATTTTAATGGTGATAAAAATAATATGAATGTGCAAATCAAAATAGGCGAAGATATTAAACCATGTGGACAAATTTATTTTACAGAAGATATCGGTAAATTATTTAATGACGTATTAGCAAAATGAGAGTTTTGAGAGGATTATGGGGTCGTCCCCAAATCCTCCCAAATCCTTTTTTATATCCATTCACCATATTTTTTAATATATATTTTTTTAGCATAAATGGCCACAAAACAATATAGTATTGTAACTATAAAAATCAAGAAAATATATTTTAAAGCAATTGGGACAAGACCAATTATACTTCCTAAAACTGTAAAGGGAACTAAAAGCCCAATTAAAATTAGAGATATTGAAGAGATATATACAGCTTTATGAGCATTGCTTTGCACAAATGGTTTTTTAGCAGTACGAATGATATGCATACCAACTAAATTAGATACGATACTATAGCTGAACCAAATTGTTTGGAATTGGGCAGCATTACGAACTTTAAAGATAAACCAAAGTGAGAAAAATACTAGCATGTCAAAGGCAGAACTAAGTGGTCCCATAAAAAACATAAAGTTTTTTAAGCTTTCAATAGAAAATGATTTCGGTTGTTCGATGGATTCTTTATCTACATTATCAAAAGGTAGGGTTAATTGACCAAAATCATAAAGTAAACCTTCTACTAATAATTGAATTGGTGTTTCTGGTAAAAATGGTAATAAAACACTAGCAATGATAACAGAGACAACTTCGCCAAAATTGAAACTAGTAGCTAATTTAATGTATTTCATTAAATTAACAAAAGTACGTCTTCCTTCAGTTACACCATCTAACAATACGTTTAAGTCTTTTTCAAGTAAAATGATATCTGCTGATTCTTTTGCAATATCAACAGCAGTGTCAACGGAAATACCAACATCTGAATTGGTAAGAGAAGGACTATCGTTAATTCCATCGCCCATATAACCTACAACATTTCCAGATTCTCGTAATAATCTTACAATTCTGGCTTTTTGGATAGGAGAAAGTTTTGCAAAAATATTAGTCTTTTTTAGTAATCTAAAAACAGCAGCATCAGATAATTTATCTAGTTTACTTCCTAATACAATATTTTCAGAGTTAATATTTACTTTGTTACAAATACATCTTGTAACTTCTGCATTATCACCAGTTAAAACAATAACGCGAATTCCAGCATCATTTAATTTTTTTATAGAGCCTTTTGCACTTTCCTTTGGTGGGTCTAAAAATCCTATAAATCCTAATAATATCATATTTTTTTCATTTGATACATCAAATTGCTCGACATCAACTATATCATTTTTTTGGCAAACAGCAACAACTCTTAATCCTTCTTCATTTAAATGTGTACTGATTTTTCTAATGTTTTCTTTAATGTCTTTAGTAATAGGAGAGACTTGACCTTTATAATCAACCATGGTACAAATTGATAAAATCTCTTCAACAGCGCCTTTAGTAATTAATTGTTTTTTTGTACCATCACTTACAACAATAGATAAACGTCTACGCGAAAAATCAAAAGGAATTTCGTCTACTTTCTTATATTTTTCTGCAATGTCTGACATGCCATTTTCTAAACCTCTTTTAATTACCGCTTCATCAATATTTCCTTTTAAACCAGTTTGAAAATACGAATTTAGAAAAGCATGCTTTAGAATTCTAATATCTTCATCGCCATTAATATCTAAATACTTTTCTAATACGATTCTATCTTCTGTAAGAGTGCCAGTTTTATCTGTACACAAAATATTCATAGCACCAAAATTTTGTATAGAGTCTAATTTCTTGACAATAGTTTTCTTTTTAGACATCCTCACAGCACCTTTTGATAAGCTTGAAGATAGAATAACAGGCAAAAGTAGAGGAGTAATTCCAATAGCAATAGCTACAGCAAAAGTAAAAGCAGTTATAATATCATGTTTCCATGCATTTAAAAGAAAAACAAGAGGAATCATTATCAACATGAAACGTATTAGCAATCGACTAATACTTTCAATTCCCTTTTGAAAAGCAGTTTTTGGTTTACCAGATGCTAAATTATGAGCAACTTTAGCAAGATAAGTAGAATCACCAGTCTTTACAACTACACCTTTGGCACTTCCAGAAATAACATTAGTTCCCATAAAGCAAATTGTATTTAAGTCAGCTATACTTTCTAATTCATCGATTGACATGTCACTTTCTACTAATTTTTTTACACTATCTGATTCTCCTGTTAAAGATGACTGACCAACATATAAATCTTTAGATTCAATGATTCTTAAATCTGCTGGTAACATACTGCCAGCAGAGAGGATTACTAAATCACCAACTGTTACTTGTTTAATTGGAATTTGTAATTCTTTACCATCGCGAATTACAATGGCTGTTGTGGCAACCATTTGCTTTAATTCTTCCGCAGCCTTATTCGAACGATATTCTTCAAAAAAGTCTAATAATGTACTGGAACTGACAAGAATTGCAATTACAATAATATTTGCATAACTTGGTGTGTCAGGCAAATAAATATCTGTGTAAATCAAGATAGCAACGATACCAAGCAATATACAATTAAACGGTGATAAAAGACTTTCTAAAAAATAGTGATACCATTTTTTTGGCTTTGCTTGTTTCATTTCATTTGGGCCTAGATTGCGAATTCTTTCTTCCGCTTCTTGAGATGAAAGTCCAGTTTCTTTGACAGAGTATTTTTTTATAAAATCTTCCTTTGATAAAGTAGCCACTTTACCATATAGTTTGCTGACATTTACTTCTTCTTTAATAGAATTGTTTGTCAAATGTATCATCTCCATTTCTTTTGATTAGATATTATTAAAAAAAGTATACCACTAATATTAAAAGTTTAAAACAATTATATAAAAAAAATAATTTTTTTTAAATTATACTACTAAAAAATCGAAAAATAGTATATAATAGAAAAAAATGAAATAAAAGGGATGTAAAACAAAATGAATGCAAAAAATATAAGTAGAAAAATTTATCAAATGTCAAATATTAATAAGTTAGACATAAGAAAGATTATTATATTTTTATTCATTATAGCTATTATAATTTTTTTGATTATGATTGCTCAAAATTCAATAAAAGTTATTGATAATTATAAAATCTATCAAGAATATCAAGCACAATTAGTTACTATAAAAAAAGCAGAAGAAGAAAAAAAAGCTGCAATAGAAAGAGAGAAAGAAAGAATTAGACAAGAAAGAATTCCGAAACTTACCCAAACAGGTAGAGATAATATGGATAATATTTATCGTTCAGACACCAAAAGAGTATTTTTAACTTTTGATGATGGTCCTTCTACTGTAACTCCAACTATCTTAGATATATTAAAACAAGAAAATATAAAAGCTACATTTTTTGTCTTAGGGTCAAGAGTTACTGCAATGCCAGAAACGGTAAAAAGAATATATGAAGAGGGACATTATATTGCAAATCACGGAAATAGTCATGTATATTCTGCAATTTATTCTTCACCACAAGCAGTATTAGATGAATTTAATCAATGCAATGAGGCAGTTAAAACTGCAATAGGTGTTCCAGAATATAATTCACATCTATTTCGTTTTCCAGGTGGTTTCCCAGGTGGACCTTACGTAGATGTTAAAAATCAAGCAAGAGAGTTATTATCAGCTAATGATATTTTATATGTTGATTGGAATGCTCTTTCTGGAGATGCAGAAACTACACAACCAACTGTAGAATATGAAATGCAGAGAATACAAGCAACAGTGGGAAATAAGAATAGTGCAGTTATTTTATTACATGATGCTCAAGCAAAAAAAGCTACAGCAGATGCATTACCTCAAATTATTTCTTGGTTAAAGGGAAATGGATATGAATTCAAAAATTTTTATGAAATTATAAAATAGACTAGAAGGGAGAGATAAATTTGCCTAAAAAAAGCATAGAATTACCTGAAAACATAGAAGAAAAATTGACATATATAGGATTAAATTTAGAAAAAATACCAGCCTCTATAAAAAAATTTGAACCTTTAGAATTTAGAGTACCAAAATTTTATGATGAAAAACAATATCGTCAATATAAATATCTTCCAGTTAAAGATATACAAATATTATTATCACCAACAAATCGTTTAGATGATATAGAAGAAAAATATAGAAAAGCAAGCCCATTGGCAGACTATTTAGATAGTAAAAATGAAAAAAACATTCTAAAATATACAACTTTTTTAAGTATGTTAAAACAAGTAAAAATTGAAGATATACAAAAAATAGAAGAAGAACAGACAAAGTTAAATGAGCAAATACCATTTAAAGTTAAATTTGAAGGAAATTATTTATGGCAAATTTACTATTCTGAAAATGCAGATAAATATTTTATGATAGTACCAACGGAAGATTCTGATTATTCTACATTTTTCTACTTATTAAAAAAGAAATTGGAAAAAGGAAGAACAAGTAAAATTTTTGTACCAATACGCAATGTAGGATATAGTAGTCAATATTTAAAAAAATCAGAATTTGAAGATATAGAAAACTATTTATGGCTGTTTACAAAAGATTGGCCACTGGTATATGAAGTATATGATAAAAATAATAAATTAAGCATAGACATTGTAGGAGAAACACAAGTATATGGAAAAATAAAAAGTCCATATAAAATGAAGTTAAAAAATAAGGACCAAGCTACAGAATTTTATAAACTTGTTAAAGCTATGTTTATTCTTCAAACTGAATTACCACACTATTTCAATTTTAAAACTAATATTGGAAAAAATGGAGAGATAGAATTTTATATCGATGATAAAAAAATTCAATATATAAATATTGCAGAATGGATGAGCCAAGCATATAAAAAAGGAAAGATTAGAACACAAGAAGTAATTAGTCTAACAGAAACAAATGAGAAAAAATTAGATGATTTAAAGACAGAAGTATCAATGCAAGAAATAGAATATCTTGCAAAAGAAAAGCAAATATCTACATTTTTAGAGTGTAAGAAATCATTTTTTGGTAAATTTAAATATTATTTTAAATATAGTAAGAAAAAAAATAAAGGAAAGATAGAAGATAAAAATAAAACTGTAGTAGAGCAAGATGAAGGGGAAAAACAAGTAAATAAGAAAAAGAAAAAAGCAGAGAAAGAAGAAAAATCAAATTATACTATAGAAGAGCTATTAGAATTATATAAAGAACTAGAAAGATTAGAAAATATATTAAAAAATTTAGTATTTGATATTAATAGTTTAAAATTGAAGAAAAAGAATATGTCTAAAAAAATAGAAAATGCTACTTCATATATAGAAGAAATTGATAGTCATAAAAAAAGCATATTTGAATTTTGGCGTTATAGTAACAAAGATGAAATGTCAGCTTTGCCAGAAGGAGAAGAAGAGGCAGTAGATAGCTTTAAAAGGATAACAAAAGTCTTTGATTATGAAGAGGATTTAGAAAAGTTTGGAAAGATGATGGATAAAATTCAAAGAAGGATTTTATCAAAACAAGAAACAGACAGTCTTTACATTACATCTACAAATTTAATCGACATATTAAATCAATTGAAGCGAAATGAGGCAGGACCAAAAGACATAGAAGCAAGTTTAAGAGACATAAAAAAAGAAGCAATACAGGAAAAAACTTTGACAGAAAATGACGAATTTGATATATTTGGTGCTGTAAGTCAAGATATGTCTAAAACGTCACGAATTAATAATCAAAAACATCGTGAAATAGAAAAGGATAAATTTTCTATACTTGATATAACAAAAAATACTAAACCAATAGGATATAAATTATCTTTAGAAAAAATCATAGAAGATGTAAAAAATGCTTTAGAAAAAGTTACAATATCAGAAGATTTGCCTATTTATAAAGCTATTCCTGGTAAAAGTATAAATGAAAAGGATATAAATCTATTTAATATTAATCCAGAAAAAGAAATAAAAGAAGTAATTAAGCAAAAAAGTGATCAAATTAATTTCTATAAAATTAATTTAAAAAAGGGAAATAATGCTATTTCATATACTAATAATATATTTTATGATAATCAAAATAAAACTTTGCCAATAGGGCAAGATTTATCTACTAAAATTTTAGTTGATATGACTAAATTATTCTTAACATTGAAAGAAAATATTTCTTTTCAAATAGTAGAGTTTGAAAATGAAAAGGATGATTTTTCAAAAATTGTGATAAAAACAATTAATGTTTTCGAATATGATACTTAAAATAACCAAAAAATCTCTTTTGCATATAATGAAGTAAATTGTGCAAAGGAGTTTTTTTATGTATAAGATATTAAAAATATTTTTAATTTTATATATGACATTAACAATTTTGTTTTTTGTTAATATTAATAAAACCTATGCTATAACACCAAATGCAGATCCTACATATGACGGAATTGATGTAAGTGACTGGCAAGGATATATTGATTATGAACAAGTTCGCAATAGCGGAATTGAAGTTGTTTATATTAAAGCAAGTCAAGGTAGTAATATAAAAGATCCATATTTTGATATAAATTATGAGAATGCAAAAGCAAATGGATTAAAAGTTGGCTTTTACCATTTTTTAACTGCGACTAATACTCGGAGAAGCGGAGCAAGAGGCAAATTTTTTTGCTTCTGTGATATCTGGAAAACAAGCAGATTGTAAATTGGTTATGGATTATGAGGTTTTTAATGGGGTAGGAATAGATGAGATTAATAGCATAGCAGAAGTATTTTTAGAAAGTGTAAAAAGATTGACTAATAAAGAAGTTATTGTTTATAGTGATTTATCTAATGCAAGGGATACTTTTGGTATAGATATAGCAAATAATTATGAGTTATGGCTTGCTTATTATGGAGATTATAATGATTTAGTTGATGTGGAGACTAATTGGAGAAATTGGATAGGTGTGCAATATACAGATAGAGGAAGAGTAAGCGGAGTGCGAGGTAGTGTTGATAGAGATTTATATACAGAGAGTATATTTTTATCAGATTCAACAGAGATTCCTAATGTTGAAAATCAGGTTAATAAATTTAATATCGAAAGTATTCTATATACTGTACAAAGAGGTAATACTTTAAGTCAGATTGCTAGAATGTATGGCACGACTGTAGAAGAGATAGCTAGTATTAATAATATTGCGAATCCAAATTTA
This sequence comes from uncultured Clostridia bacterium, assembly GCA_947595555.1. Lineage (GTDB taxonomy): Bacteria > Bacillota > Clostridia > TANB77 > CAG-508 > CAG-269. The sequence continues at coordinate 13,250 of CANQES010000031.1, forward strand.
ATTTTTCCCGGACAGGTATTAAGAATTTTAACTAATTCTACAGTAAATGGCTCTGAAACAAGAGGGGCAGGAAGTATTACATATACAGTACAAAGAGGTAATACTTTATCTCAAATAGCAAATGAGTATGGTGTTACGGTTAGTCAAATTGTTGAGGTTAATGATATTGTTAATCCAAATTTGATTTTTCCTGGTGAGAAACTAAGGATTACAGATAGTACAAATTCTGTTCTGAACCCAGTTATGCAAAATAATTTTTATACTGTACAAAGTGGCGATACTTTGTATGGCATTGCTCGTAGATTTGGGGTTACAGTTCAGTATTTAGTTAATTTGAATGGAATTCGAAATCCAAATTTGATTTATCCATGTCAAATTATAAAGTTATAGACATAATGTTTATCAAACCAAAAATTTCATAAAAAATCTAGACAAGAAAAGAAATATGTGCTAATATATATTAGTATTTATTCTTTATGCCGATGTGGCGGAATTGGTAGACGCACTGGACTCAAAATCCAGCGGGAAACCATGTGGGTTCGAG
>CANQES010000032.1 GCA_947595555.1 uncultured Clostridia bacterium
AATTCTGCTGTATGTGATATTTTATTTTTAGTTGCTTTTAAAGTATATGGATTGTCATTCAATTCTTTTAATTCTTTGCTGTTTTCATTGCCTTTTAATAGTTTTTCTATTTCTATGTCTTTTATTTCTTCTTTTATTTTTTTGTTTGCTTGTTTTATGATATTGTCTATTTTTTTAACATTATTCTTAAATATATCCTTTGAGTATTCAAATTAAACATATATAACAATTATTGTTATTTTCTGTTAATTTTTTTTTGTAATTCTTCCATCATTATACTAAAACTTAAATTTATCACTCCTTAATTTTTTTATTTTCACGTTTTTTGTGCCTTGAAAAGAACAAAAAACGCCTCGTCTGAGGCGCCCAGTCTGAAAGATTCTCTTGTCGTGCTTGAAGTATGTTACCATACCTCACCGCAACTGAAAATTTTTCTTTGCTTAAACGCTTAAAACCGTTTAAGCTATTCTCTTTTCTAATTTTTCAATTTTAAAACTACTTCTGCAAAATATTTAAATTCTGTTCACAGAGTCCAGCTACACAATTAAAAGTGGGCGGAACGAAAGGGCATCGCTGGCACTAGTCAAAAGGTTGCTGCCGCGAGTGCTCGTGTAAAAAAGTTTACTAAGATAGGCGCCTCCCCTACTGACACACGGATAGCTGGAGTCGTCAGAGGTTTCCGTCGACCATTCATAACAATTACTAGCCATATCCCAGATATTGCATATTACATCTTGTTTCGTAGTATCAGTTAATTTATTTGTTCCTGTATCTGCTACGCTGCCTGTATTTAAGCTATTTTGTTGTGAATACACTTTTTTGGTCTCTAAACTTCTATCATCAAATGCTTGCAAAAATACTATTGCCGTATCCCATGCATAACTATTCATTAAATCACTTTCAAATGTATCTGACTCATACATACTTCTACATAACTCTGATGCTTTATTTTGTGTTATATAATTAAATACTTGTTCATTTGGCTTTTCAACCAATTTTCCTTCTTTATATCCTGTCCAATTTTTATCACTAGCACTATTACTTGTTTTCTTCTCCGTATATCCTTCTACTCTTGCTTCATATCTTCCTATATAATATCCTCCTGCCTCTTCTACTTTCGTTTTTCCATTTACTTTTTCTGTAAATGCTTTATATACTTCTAGTTTAGCTATTTTGTTTCCATAATTCAAAGGTTCTCCGGCTTCTGGATTTTCTTCTTTGTTTTTTCCTGAATATTGGCTTTCTTTTCCTGTATCACTAGCAAAATTATATCTACCTATATTTATTTTCTTAGCTTTTTCTTCTGTTTTTTCTTTATCTGTATAAACTGTTCCTACTGGTATCCATACAAATTGACTTCCTTTTGTATTTGTATATGTCGCATCTTCTATTACTACTCCTTTTGTTACATCTTCTCCTTCTACAACTTTAAATCCCTCTGGTACTACTACTTTGTTTCCAAATGCATCTTCTATTTCTCTATTTTCACTTGCTTGATATACATGCTCAGTTGCTATTGCATCTTTTACGGTTGTTGGTGTTCCTGCTGGTGGTTCTTCCTTTCCAAAATCTATTGTTCTATCTCCAATTGTTATTTTTCCTGTTTCATCTATTGTCGCTCTTTCTTCTGCTGTTATTAAGCTTCTTTCTTCTAAGCTATCTAATAATCCTTCTAATGTTTGCGCTGTTACTTGTGCTGTTTGGCTATCCATTTTTTTATTCGTTTTCCATAAGTTGCATTCTTCTTCTACTGTTGCTCCTCTGTTTTCTACTCTTGCTTTTTCTGCTTGGTTTAGTATTCCATTGTTTCCAAGTAATGTTGCTATACTTACTCCTGCTAAAATTAATAATACTATTATAGTAATTACGAGTGCTATTAATGTTATTCCTTTGCTTTTTCCCATTTTTCATTCCCCACTTTCTTTTGTTTTTAATTTTATGTAATGTTTATTATATATATTTACTATATTTATACCACATTCACTTTGACTTTTGCAAGCTTTTTTTATTTTGTAATATAATTGTAATATTAATAATTAACTATTAACCGAAAAAAGCTGAAATTAGTTAAATGTCAGCTCTATTAATATAAACATAATTTATCTTGTACTTAAACTATATACTCAATTTTATTATTCGGAAAATATTTTTCCATTTGCTCCCTTAAAAAAATCTCTGCCTCACTTCTAACTTGATTTTTGTACCAGTATTTACCTCTACCGCGTCCTGTCATTTTTTCTTTATCATATAAAGAAATAGCATTGGGGAAAGCTTCCTCATTTATTTTAGTATGAATATAACTATAAGTCATAAAAATAATTTCAAAAAAAGCATCTTTTTTCACTTTTTCTGATAATTCTTGATTCAAACGTTGTATCAATTCGCTATATAATTTTTTCCAATTATCCACTAAAATTACTGGTGCAATCAAAATTCCAATTGTATAGCCCGCTTCTTTTAATTTATTAATAGCTTCTATTCTTCCTTTTAATCTAGAAGTTCCAAATTCAACTTTATTAATAATGTCTTCTGGATTAACGCTCATTCTAATTGTAATCTTCCCCTTATGGTCAAGTGGCAAAATAGGATCAACCATATCAAATTTACTTGGAAAAGTTAATCTTCCTTGTTTTGAATTTTTAAAATTTTCAATAGTCCATACTAAATTATTTGTAATTGTATTTTCTAAAATCAAATCACTATTACTTCCTATCTCAAAAGTCAATTCTTTATCCGCCTTTTCTGCTGTCTTAATAATTTTTTCTAACATTTGCTCTCTATTTACAAACAAACGTAAATATGCACATTTATTATAATTGCAAACCAAATAACAATACATACAAGCAGCTGTACACCCAGAAGATGTATATGGAACTAAATAATCCGAAGTTTTATGATTCTCCACAAACTTATGTGTTTTTCTAGTTCCTATAATTAAATTTCTTTTCATATCAGCAAATTCTTTATTAGACTTTTTTCTCATTTCCTCTATATTATTATGGTTTTCAATTTCTATTTTAGGAATATCCTCATATTTATCCATTAGCTCTTTTCCTAATGGATAATTTACTATGTCTTTTTCAAAATAAATAGCTTTCGGTCTAAACATATCATCCTCCTATTAGAGTTATTCTAACCAAAAACTATTTTTATATTCCAAAGAATTTTAGAAAGGATTTGAGAAAGGATTTGGGGACGGCCCCATAATCCTTCCCCCAACTCTCTCTTAAATCTTTCCATACATATTAATTATTTTTCTAATAACCAATCAATTATATTTTTATGAATAATTCCATCTCTTGAAAAATCAGCTTTATCTAATGAAAGAATATATTTAGGGTAGTTATCTTCTACTTCTTTTAAAGCTCCAAATTCTCTATTTTGAACTTTATCACTTTCTAATAAATAAGTTACTTGAAAATATAATTTTTCTTGTGTTTTCGTTGCAATAAAGTCAATTTCTCCATCTTTTGTTTTTCCTATATACACATCATATCCTCTCTCTAATAACTCATTATATACAACATTTTCAATTGCAAAACTCTTATTTATTTCAAAATTATTATTTTTTATTTGGGCTATTCCCAAATCTGTCATATAATATTTATTCAATGTTTTTAAAACTGCTTTTCCATGAATATCATATCTATATATTTTCTTTATCATTAAAGCTTTGCATAATGCATCTAAATACATGTATAATGTTTCTGTTGATACAGATTTTCCCTCTTTCTTTAAAGATGTCATAACATTTTCAGCAGAAAATTGGCGTCCTGTAGTATCTACAATATATTGTAATAATAAATCAAATAAGACTGTGTCTTTTAGTCCTAATCTTTCTACTACATCCCTCAATATAATAGAATCAAATACACTATGTAAATAATCCTTTATATTACTTTCATCAGTAAATTGAGTTCTATTAGGAAGTCCTCCCCATTTGACAAAATCCCAAAAAGTTTCTTCTGATTTAGCTTGCTTTTTAGTAAGTTCGATAAATTCCTTGTAGCTTAATGGATAAATATTAAATAATACATATCTTCCAGATAGAACTGTTGATAATTCATTTGATAATAGTTTACTATTAGAGCCTGTAATAAATATACTTATATTGTCTATAGATGCTCTTAATGAATTTACTACATCTTCAAATTTTTCTACTTTCTGAATTTCATCTAAAAATACATAATACTTATCATTATCTACTATTTTTTCTTTTATATATGCATTTAATTTTTTATAATCTTGTAATTCCTCAAATTCTATAAATTCAAAATTTATATATATAATATGGTTTTCATCAATTTTTTTTTCTTTTAGTTCATCCATTATTTGTTTCAATATTACAGATTTTCCACATCTTCTTATTCCAACTAATATTTTTACAAGATCACTATCGTAAAAACCTCTTATTCTTGATAAATACATCTCTCTTTTTAACATTTTCATCACCTATATTAATTATAATTCAACACATTATATTTGTCAAGTTATTTCTCTTATGCGAAATAACTTGACTTTTTTATATTTTTTTTCGCTTCGTCAGTAAGATTTAAGAGAAATTTGAAAGAGGATTATGGGGCCGTCCCCAAATCCTCTTTCAAATTTTTTCATAAATTACATAATCATAATCTAAGTCATTTTCTTCATTTCTTATTCCTTTTTCTCTACTAACTTCTTTCCATACTTCTGTATTTATTTTTGGAAAAAATGCATCTCCTTCAAATTCCTCATTAATGTCTGTCACATACATTTTTGTAACATATGGCATTAATAAGTTATATATCATACTACCACCTATTACAAAATTTTCTTCCTCATTCTCAATATATTCTTGAATTTCTAACATAGAATGTACTACTTGCACATTTTCATCTTTTATTTTGAAATCGGGATTCTGGGTAAATACTATGTGTTTTCTATTTGGTAGTACTCTTCCTAATGATTCAAATGTTTTTCTTCCCATAATGATAGTATGACCAGTTGTTAATTGTTTAAATCTTTTCAAGTCTTCTGGTAAGTTCCATATTAGTTTATTTTCTTTTCCTATAATATTATTTTTCGCCTTTGCTACTATTATACTTAACATTTCATTTCTCCTATTCTGCTACTGGAATTTTTCCTAATTTTATTTCTTTGTTATAATCATATCCTTCTATGTCAAAATCTTCTACTTTAAAATCATAGAAATTCTTTGTTGGATTTTTTATGATTAATTTTGGATGTACATCCATGCTTTCAGCTTCAATTAATTTTTCTACTAATGGTATATGCCTATCATAAATGTGGCAATCTCCTATATTATGTGTTAATGTTCCTACTTCTAAGCCTGCTACTTGTGCAAACATGCACTGCAAAGCTGCATATTGCATTACATTCCATCCATTTGCAGCTAACATATCTTGTGAACGTTGATTTAAAATCAAATGCAATTTTCCTTGCTTTACTAGCCATTGTGTTCCATAAACACATGGTTCTAATGACATATCTTTTAATTCTGCATGATTAAAAATATTTGTCATAATTCGTCTACTAGATTGATCATTTTGTAATAAGTATAAGACAAAATCTACTTGATCCATTTCTTGTAATCCTTGCTTTGTTTTAAAAGTATATTTTTTCCCCATTTGATAACCATATGCTTTGCCAATAGTTCCTTCACTATCAGCCCATTGATCCCATATGTGAGAGTTTAAATCTTCAATTCGATTTGATTTTTTTTGCCATATCCACAAAATTTCATCAATTGCTCTTTTTACAGTATTAGTATTGTTTCGTAATGTAATCATTGGAAATTCTTTTCCTACATCATATTTGTTTGATACTCCTACAATAGATATGTAATTGGCTTCTGTTCCATCTTCCCATCTGGTACGTACATTAGTGCCTTCAGAAGAATATCCATTTTTTATTATGTCTTTACATGTTTCTATAAAATGTATATCTGCTTGTGTCATTTCATTTCCCCCTTTTGTTTTTTTTCAAAGTATATCACATCATTACTTAAAATTCTACTTTTTTCTATCTATTTTTACAATTTTCTTCATCAAATTCCCACTTTGGTACATATTCTTCCTCATGTTCTCCCAACTCTTGAATAAAACCATTTTCAATTCCAAGCATATCAATATAATCTTCTATTTGTTTCCATTCTTCATTTGTTAACTTTCGATTCAATTCTTTTATATCCTTTGCTTTATACGTAGGAAAATATTGAGCCATAACACTAATATAAACTTCTTTTGGCACATTATTTTTAAACCAACTCAAAACGCTTTTACTATTTTCAATACAATTAGGTAACACCAGATGTCTTATAATAACTCCTTTTTGTATCATGCCTTTATCATTAAATTGTGGGCTACCTACATGTCTAATCATTTCTTGAATTGCCTTTGTTGCTATATCAAAATAATTCTTTACATTAGAATATTTTTCACCTAAGTCATTTTGTGCATACTTCAAATCAGGCAAATAAACATCAACATACCCTTCCAATAATCTTAATGTCTCTACTTTTTCATAAGCATTTGTATTATAAATAATTGGAATTTTTAAACCTCTATGTTTCGCTATTTTAATTGCCTCTATAATTTGTACAACATAGCTAGTAGGTGTTACTAAATTAATATTTTCAACACCTTTTGCTTGTTGCTCCAACAAAATATTGGCTAATTCCTCAATAGAAATATCCTTTCCTTTTCCTAACTGACTAATTTCATAATTTTGACAATATACACAATTTAAATTACAATTCGAAAAGAAAATGGTTCCTGAACCATTTTCTCCACTAATACAAGGTTCTTCAAAATGATGTATGCTATATAGTGCTATTCTTACTCTGTCTGTTGCCTTACACCTTCCTACACTTCCTTGATGTCTATTTATTTTACATTCATGCGGACAAATGTCACATTTTTCTAATAATTGCATTGTTATCTCCAAACTTTTTCTACATATAATTTTTCTTTATCTTTTCTTAAACTTATTTTTTTCTTACTAAATTTCTCGCTATGTCTCTTTACTATATCTCTTTCCTCATCTTCACTAGTTCCACTTATTTTCGCAATGTCTTCATTATTTAAGTTTTTTATTAAGATATAATTTTCTGATTCATCACCCATCATAGGAGTATCATCTTCTAAAAATTCTATAATATCAACTTCATATCCATTTTCTGTCTTATTGATTTTATCTAGTAAAAATAAATCCACTTGTTGGTCTAAATCAACTCCAATAGCTTGATATGTTCCTTTTTCTTCTGTTGGTATTAAATATTTAGTACCTTGTTCTGGAATGGTTCTATCAAACATCTCTCCAAACAATTCTCTTGCTTTTTCTTTTATTTGCTCACTAGATAATACCTCTTCTTCAGAATTTTTTTTGACAACTTCCCATATCCATTCATCTGGTGCTTGATTTATATCATCAAATACTGGTAGCGCTTCATTCGTTATTTCTTTCCACATATATATTTGATTAATATATTCTTCAATTCTTTCCACTTCTTGTATTGTAATAGTATTATTTTTTATTATTACATTTTTATATATAATCATTCCTACAAAAATTATTGCGACAATTGCAATCATAATTATTATTTTTTTCATGACAAATCTCCGTTTAGCACCATGTATATATTTTATTTAAACCTTTTTCCTTTATGTCTTCTACTACTAAAAGCACTTTCTTCGTCTTCGTCTTCGTCATCGTCGTCGTCTTCATCTTCTTCATTTTCTTCGTATTCATCTTCATATGTTGTTTTTTTCTTTTTTAAAAATGCTTTTGGCATATCTTCATTATCTTCTTCGTCTTCCCAGTCATCATACTCATCTTCAAGTTCATCTTCTTCAAATCTGTTTCCAAATTGATTATTTTTTCTATATCTTATTATAATAAATACAACTACTGCAACTACTATAACAACAGCTAACACAATACCAACTATTAGCTTTTGTTTCTGTGCCTGTTTTTGTGCTTCTTCTCTTGCTATTGCCTCTTCATCTATTAAACTTTTATTTACTGTTACTTGATATGTTGCTACATTATTTCCATCTTTATCTGATACCAAAATGGTTATAATGTTTTCTCCTTCTTTTAAGTCTTCATTTCCTGTAATATCAACAGTATAACTTTCATCAGTTGGCTTTGCATTAATATCTAATTTTGTGTCCTCTCCTATATATTTTACTGTATATGCATATGTATTTGTTTTAAATGTTGGTGAAAGACTTAGATAATTAACTTTTAATTCAGCTAATCCTTTACCTTCTGTTTCTCCAGTAGTAGCTGTAACCTCTGGTTCGTTTGGCTCTTCTTGTTTCACTTCTCTAATAATGTTTAATGTATATGTTTTTTTAGTTCCATCTTCTGCTGTTACAACTACTTCTGCTTTATTTTCACCTTTTTCAAGTTTTTTACTTCCTGTTCCTTCTATTTTTGCTTTTGCATGTTGAGCTGTAGCATATACTTCTATTGTTTCTGTATCTTCTGGTACTACTACTTCATAAGATGTTGTTGCTGCTTTAAAACCTTTAAAATCATGTGGTCTAATTCCTAAGTTACTTAAATTTGCATTGTTAGATTTTTTTGCCGTTGTAGTTCCTGCTGTTGGAGTTCCTGTTGAAGTTGAACCACCTTGATTTCCTCCTGATTGGCTCGTTGCTCCTGAATTTTGTTCATTTGTTTGACTTCCTGAATTATCTGTTGTCCCTGAATTTTCATTTTGTCCTCCTGATGAACCTGAACTATCTGTATTATTTCCTTGTGTTCCAGTATTATCTTGCTCTGGTTTTGACTCTTGTTGATTATCAGTTGTACTATTTGTAGATGGGTCTGCAAGATTTTGCCCTTCTCCATCTACCGCATAATTTTCTGTCATTAGCAAACTAAATAATAAGCTAATACATAATATAACTACAATTCCTATTTTTTTCTGACTTTTCATATTTTCCTCCTCAAATCTTTTGTTATATTCTATGCGTACATTTTATCATTTTGATTTTTTTTCGTCAACAAATTTTTCACTTAATCTACAAATAATTTTATTTTTGTGATACAATATAGAAGAAATAAGAAAGGAGCAGTATATGATAGAATTACTTTCACCCGTTGGTGACTTTGAATGTTTAAAAGCTGCCGTCCAAAATGGTGCCGATAGTGTTTATTTTGGCTCTAACCTTTTTAATGCTAGAGCTTTCGCCCACAATTTTGACTCAGAAAGTTTGAAAAAAGCCATTCAATATGCAAAAATACGTGGTGTAAAAACAAATTTAGCCTTAAACACTCTTATCAAAGATGATGAATTTAAAACTGCTTTAGATATAGCAAAGACAGCATATGAATATGGAATTGATGCTATTATTGTACAAGACTTAGGATTAGCCACTAAACTAATAGACCAATTCCCCGATTTACCAATTCATGCCAGTACGCAAATGACAGTCCACAATTTAAATGGTGTTTTGCAATTGCAAAAACTTGGTTTCAAAAGAGCAGTTTTAGCACGCGAACTTTCTATGAACGAAATTGATTACATATGTAAAAATTCTAATATAGAAATTGAATGCTTTGCACATGGTGCTTTATGCATTTCATATTCTGGTCAATGCTTATTCTCTAGTATTCTTGGCGGCCGTTCAGGAAATCGTGGTAAATGTGCTCGGTCCTTGCAGACTTCCTTATGAATTATTTGAAAATGATAAAAAAATCAATTCTGGTTATTTGCTTAGCACTCGTGATTTATATAGCTTAGAATACATTCCTTCTTTCATTCAAGCTGGCGTAGCATGCTTAAAAATTGAAGGAAGAATGAAATCTCCAGAATATGTAGCAACAGTTACAAGCATTTATCGAAAATACATAGATTTAGCCTTATCACAAAAACCTTATGTCGTACACAAATCAGACTTAAAAACTCTAATGCAAGTATTTAACCGTGGAATGTCGTCATGTGGTCATTTAAGTGAAAATCCTAATAAAAATTTAATCTTCAAAGAAAATCCAAGTAACATGGGTTTATTACTTGGAAAAGTGCAAAATTACAATCCCAATAAAGGGCTTATTACTGTAAAATTAAAAGAAACTATTAAAATTGGTGATACTATATCTTTGGAAAAAGAAGATGGTACATATACAATATCTGAATTAATGGAAAATGGTCAAAATATAACTGAAACCAAAATCGGTCAAACTGTTACCATTGGCAGGATGAAAGGTAATATTAATTGCAATAACATCATTTATAAAATGTCATCCAAGGAATTATCGTCTCTTGCAAAACAAAGTTATCAAAAGGAAAATAGAAAAATCTTATTAAACTGTCATATTACAGTTATAAAAAATAAACCTATGTCTATTCACATTACACCTGCAAATTCAATTCCACTATATAAGGACATCAATTTGGACTATGAACTAAACGAATTTCCTGTTGAAGCAAAAAACAAACCATTAGATAAACAAACAATTAGACAGCAAATATCTAAAACCTCTTCTACGCCGTATCAATTTAAAAATATAAGAATTACTTTGGATGATAATGTTTTTCTTCCTAAATTAAGCATTTTAAATGAACTTCGCAGAAATGCTTTAGCACAGGTAGAAGCATATGCACTAAGCAAATGTGTTAGAGTTCTTCCAGAAAATCAATCTTCAACTGATACTTCTTATACTATTAAAGATGATGTTTTAGCTGATATGCGACATTATGCTAAAAAAGAAATGTCTCTTAACAAAATTAAACCTCCTAAGGTTTGCTTATTACTAAATTACTTGAATAATAATTTTGATTACTCAAATTTGAGACATGATATTGATAATATTTATGTTCCTTTAAAATATTTTACTGACAAAAGATATAGTAATATATTAGACATGTTAAGTAAAAACTTTCCGACTTATATATACATGCCTACTATTATTAAAGGAAATTATAGGAATTTATTTTATGCTAATGCTGAAACTTCAGTAAAAAAGTATGACATTAGAGGTTTTGTTGTTTCTAATATTAGTAATATAACACTATTAAATGAATTGTTTACTGACTTAGACAAGTATTTTAAATTAGTTGCAAATTATACATTTAATGTGTTTAATTCTCATTCTGTATTAGCATTGAAGGAACTTGGAATTAGCCGTTTTACATTATCTCCTGAATTAGATAAAAATAATATTCATTCTTTATGTGATTACAATTATTTACAAAAGGAAATGATTGTATATGGAAGAGTTCCTTTAATAAATATGAATTATTGTCTATTACGGAGAAACTAATAAATGTTATCCAGATTGTAAAGCTCGCTGTCAAAGTGGACATTCCTATTATTTAAAAGATCGATTACATATGAGCTTTCCGATTATGCCTGATAACATTCAAACTGTAACTACTGTTTTTAATAGTAAAATTACTTCTATTTGTCCTCAAGATTTTGCCGTTGACTATGCAAGAATTGATATTTTAAATGAAAATATTTCAGATATTAATAATATTATACAAACAGTTAAAGATGTCAAACGATTTGAAGGGAAAGAATATACAAATGCAAATTTAAATAGAGACATCTAAAAAAGTCTAGAAAATTATTTTCTAGACTTTTTTATTCAAATACATCAAATTCTTCTATTGCATTACCCCTTAGGAATTCTTGTATAGGCATTCTTTTTGCATTCTCGCCTTGAATTTCTAATATTTTTAAAATTCCATCTTTTGTCTTTACATATAATCCATCTTTAGGATTTGAAAGTAGTACTGTTCCGTTTTTTACAAAATTCATATTTTCAACTATTATGTCATCTTTTCGAGCTAAATCTACTTTCCAAAATTTTATTTTTTTACCATTAAGATATGAATAAGCTCCCATAATTGGGTTTAAACCTCTTACAAGATTTTTTATGTCTTGCGCTGTTTGTGCTAACCAATTAATTTTTGACATGTCTTTTGATATCATTGGTGCAATTGTAAAGTCTTCTCCCTGCTTTACTCTTTCAGCTGTTCCTTTCTCAATTTGCTCTAATGTCTTTACTAAGAGTCCTCCTCCTATTTTTGCTAATCTATCCCATAACTCACCTGTAGTCTCGTCTTCTCCAATTATTACCTCTTCTTTTAAAATAATATCTCCTGTGTCCATCCCCTCATCCATGTACATTGTAGTCACTCCAGTTATAAAGTCTCCATTTAAAACAGCCCATTGAATAGGTGCTGCCCCTCTATATTTTGGAAGTAATGAAGCATGAACATTAATACATCCTAATTTTGGAATATCTAATATCGTTTTAGGTAAAATCTTTCCATAAGCTACTACACAAATAACATCAGGATTTAATTTTTTCATTTCTTCTAAAAATTCTTCATTATTTTTTACTCTATCTGGCTGATATACTTTTATACCTTTTTCTAATGCAAATTGTTTTACTTCAGATGGAACCAACTTCATTCCTCTACCCTTTGGTCTATCTGGATTTGTTACGATTCCTAAAATGTTATGTTTAGCATTATAGATTGCCTCTAAACTTTCTCTTGCAAAGTCTGGTGTACCCATAAAAACTATATTCATATTTACCTCCTTATTTTTCCTCCACCTAGAACAATATCTCCAACATAAAATACCGCTGATTGTCCTGGTGTAATTGATTTTTGTGGTTCATATAATAAAACTTTTATATCATGTCCTTCCTGTCTTATTTTTGCTTTTGCCAATTTAGCCGAATATCTAGTCTTTACTTCTACATCCATCCATTCTTTTATATCATCTACTAACAATAAGTTAATATCTGTAACATTAATCTCTTGTTGATATAATTCCTTTTCCTCTCCCACAATAACTTCATTTTTTTCCTTGCAAAATCCTATAACAAATAATGGAACTGAATAAGAAATTCCTAAACCTTTTCTTTGTCCTATTGTATAATTATATAATCCATTATGAGTTCCTAAAATGTCTCCTTTTTTGTTGACTATATATCCCTTCTTTGGTTTTATAACAGAATGACTCTCTAAAAATGTCTTATAATCACCGTCTGGGACAAAGCATATGTCTTCACTATCTGGTTTATTAGCTACTTTTAAATTATTTTCCCTCGCAATTTTTCTAATGTCATCTTTTGATTCAAAATCACCCAGAGGAAATCGTATATAAGGAATTAAATCCTTAGGTATATTCCATAATACATAACTTTGATCTTTTTTTCCTGCATTTGATTTCTTTAATACCCATTTTTTATATTCTTCACTATATTCTATTTTTGCATAATGTCCTGTTGCTATGTACTTGCATCCTAATTCTTTAGCTTTTTCATACATAATTCCAAATTTCATATATCTATTACATTCTATACATGGATTTGGTGTTCTACAATTGGCATAACATTCAATAAAATCATCAATAACATGTTTTTGAAACTCTTGCTTACACTCGTAAGTAAAATGTGGAATTCCTATTGAATTGCATACATTTTTAGCATCAATATATGTTTCTTGATTACAGCAACTGCTCCCCGCAAATAATTCTAATGTAGTCCCAATAACATCATAACCTTGCTTTTTGAGAAGTAGAGCCGAAACTGAACTATCTACGCCTCCAC
>CANQES010000033.1 GCA_947595555.1 uncultured Clostridia bacterium
AAAACATGAACAAGTATTAGATAATAGTTTAAAAACAATAATAAAGGCTATAGCATATGCTTCTACAGAATTTGGACCTTATAATATAAAAGCAGAAAATATAACTATTGACTATGATGATAGTATTATAGAAGATACTGGAGCAAAACAAATTAGAGCACAATCAGAAGTTGGAGCTGGACTAAGAAGTAAAATGAATTATATGACAGATGTTAGAGGTTTAGGAAAAAAACAAGCAGAAGATGAATTAAAGTTAATAGATTCAGAAAAACTTTCTAATCAAGAGCTATTTGGTTTTCCAACAAATGAAGATATGAACAATAAAACAATAGAAGATAATAAAAAGAAAGAAGAAAAGAAGGAGGAATAATAAATGTTACCTCCTAATTTTTTAGAAGACATAGAAAATCAAGCAATAAATTTATATAGCAGCTTAGAATTAGAAATAATAGAAGAAATAAGCAAAAGAATTGTAAATGTAGGATATGCAAATACAGTTGTACATAATGATGTTTTAATTGCTCAAGAAATGGGATTATTATATCAAGATATAATTTCATTAGTATCTAAAAATACAGAAAAATCATACGAAGAAATACAAAAAATATTTGAGAATGCAGGAATAGAAACATTAAAATTTGATGATAAAATATACAAAGAAGCAGGTTTAAATCCCATATCTATAAAACAAAATAAAAGTATGCTTCAATTTTTAACATCCACAGCTAATAAAACAAACAGTAATCTAAAAAATTTATGTATGACAACTGCTAATACAAGCCAGCAAGAATTTATAAATGCAATAGATAAAGCATATTTAGAAGTATCAACAGGTGTAAAAAGCTATTCTAGTTCTATTATTGATACAATACAAGAATTATCAAAAACAAGTTCAAAAGTTGAATATCCTAGTGGCTATAAAACAAGTATAGAAAATGCAGTAAGAATGAACATTATAACGGGAGTAAATCAAACTTGTGGTAAATTACAGGAAATGCGAGCAGATGAAATGGGTTGGGACTTAATGGAGCTTACAGCACATGGAGGAGCTAGACCAGAACATGCAGAGTGGCAGGGCAAAATAGTAAGCAGAAGCGGTCAAAAGGGATATTTAAGTTTAGACGATATTGGCTATGGAGAACCAACAGGATTTAAAGGTGTAAATTGTAGACATGACTGGTATCCTTATTTTAAAGGCAGTTCAAGAACATATTCAGATAAACAACTTGACTTTTGGAAAAATGAAACAGTTACATATAATGGGCAAAAAATAAGTAAATACGATGCAACTCAAATGCAAAGAAAAATAGAAAGACAAATAAGACAAGATAAAAAAGACATTGCAGGTTTACAAGGCATTTTGACAAGCAATAATAAAGATGATAAAATGTTAGAAGAAGCAAAACAAAAATTACAAAATAAAAATAATAAACTTAAAGAACATAATTCAATACTCGATGATTTTGTAAAACAAACAAATAGCAAGAAAGATTATACTAGACTATATATACAGAAAAGCCCTATTGATGGATACTTAGGAAGTAAAGTTAATAAGAAAAAAGAATTACAATCAGTTATTAGCAAAAAAGAAAAATTAGAAAATTTATCAAGTAGGAACAAAACTAATATATTAAAAAAATATGAAAAAAGTTTAATAAATAAAAATGTAGAAAATGCAGTAGTAATAGATAAAACAGGACAAGTATATTTGATAGAAGGAAATAATGCTAATAGTATATATATAAAAAATTTAGGAATAGAAAAATTAAAAGACTGTTATATGACACATAATCATCCTAAAAATGAAACTCATTATTCTTTGAGTGCTTTTGATATAAGCGAATTTATGGAAGCGGACATGCATAAATTAAGAGGAAAAGATTATAAATACACATATGAAATTGAAAAGACTAATAAAACAATTCGAGCTAATAGAGATGATATTATATATGAATTTAGTACAAAATATAGAAATAAAGCACTTGAGATGATTTTTAACAATAACTTAGATGCTGATGAATACGAATATCATTTAATAAATGAAATGTTAGCAAAAAAATATCATTACAAATATAGGAGGATACTAAATGAATAAAGAGTATTCAACTGAAAAGCAAAAAATTTTTGAAAATGCACAAAAAAGGGCAAAAAACATCATAGAAAAATATAAAGAAAAAAATGGAGATTTAGATGGAGAACCTTGGACTAATGAATTAAAAGAAGATAGTGCAAGAGTATTAAAAGAATTGAAAGAATTAAAAGAAAAATATAAAAATAAAATTTAATTAAGATAACTAATAAGAGATTAGTAAATGAAGCTAATCTCTTATTTTTATTGTCTTTTTTATTGCAGACATTAAAGAACAATAAAATATAACTCTTATCTATTGGAGATATAAATAAATAGATTGCACAATGTCAGAGTGAACTGACCTTTAAATTAAATCTGTGTAGAAGAAAGGAATTTTTATGGATGACGAACTAAAAGAATTATTTGGAGACAAAGCATTATCTTATGATGACTTTACAAAACAAGTTGAAGGCAAAGGAATAAAGCTTGTTAATCTTTCAGCTGGAGGTTACATTGCTAAAAATAAGTATGATGATGATGTAAAAAAGGCAAAGAATTTGGATTATAAGAAAAAGTTTGAAGATTTACAAGCATCAATTGAGGGAGATGATGGAGTAAATGCTAAATTGAAAAATATCACAACCGAAAGAGATGATTATAAATCAAAATATGAAACTTTAAATAAGGAATATTCTATTTTAAATGCAACAAATAAAGCAACAAATGCAGGAATAAAACCAGAGTTTGCTAAATTTGTCGCAAATGAAGTATTAGAGATGACTTCTGATTCTATTGATTTTGATACAGCATTAAAATCATATAAAGCTAAAAATCCACAATATAATGCAGAAACCACAGTAGTCAAAAAAAATTCAAGTATAGATTTGGGAGGCAACTCACAAATAAATCAAAATGGAACAAATCAAATTATGAACGATTTAATTCGTTCAGCAAGAGATTAGCATATAGCTAGTCTTATTTTTTTTATAAGGAGGAAAAAAATTATGGGACAAATGATCTCAAGAAGTGATGCAGAAACTTTAATAGATGAGCAAGTTTCAAAAGAAATAATAGAAGGAGTAGTAAAAAGTTCAAAAGCGATGTCAATGTTTAGAAGATTACCAAACATGACATCAAACAAAACAAAAATGAGAGTATTAGATGCTTTACCACTTGTTTACTGGCAAGGTAGCGATAATGCAAGAAAACAAATAACAAAAATGGCTTGGGACAAAAAATATATAGTTGCTGAGGAAATGGCAGTTATAGTTCCAATTCCTGAAAATGTTTTAGATGACGCAAATTATGATATTTGGGGAGAAGTAAAACCTAGAATTGAAGAAGCAGCGGGTAAAAAATTCGACCAAGCAGTATTTACTGGAGTAGATAAACCAGCAGGATTTAGAGCAGATTTATTAACATCTGCAATTAATGCAGGTGCTAAAGTTACACCTTTAGATACAATGTATTTATCAATAGACAAAGCTATGAGTTTTGTTGAAGAAAGTGGATATAATCCAACAGGTATTTTAGGTGGAATGAATGTAAAATCAACATTTAGAACAATGTTAGATAGTAATGGACAACCTATTAAAGGAACAGAAATTGATAGTTTATCAAGAGCCTATGTTGATAATGGTGCTTGGGATAAAACTAAAGCACAAATGTTAGTAGGAGACTTTTCACAAGCAGTTTATTCAATTAGACAAGATATAACATTCAAAGTATTAGACCAAGCTGTAATTCAAGATCCTGCAACAGGAGAAATTCTATATAATTTAGCACAAGATGATATGGTCGCATTAAGAGTAACTATGAGATTAGGTTGGGAAGTTCCAAACCCAATAAATTCTTTACAACCTGATGAATCTGTAAGATTCCCATTTGCTGTTATATTGCCTGGAGAATATTCAGAGGGAAGAGTAAAAGTAACATTTACTGTAAAAGATACAGAAACAGAAGCTAAAGAATTAGAAGGAGCTAAAGTAAACTTTAATGGTTTAATTAAGAAAACAAATGCATCTGGAAAAGCAGAATTTTACTCAAATAAAAATTCTAATGGATTATTTAGAGTAACACATGAAGATATGAAGAGAGATGTAGTTGGAGAAGTTGAAGTAAAAGAAAGTGAAGCAACAGTTGATGTAGCTATAAACATAAAAAAAAAAGCGGAGAAATAGTTATAGACCCTGAAATAACAGAAGTAGTAATTACACCAGAGCCATCTTTAAAAGCAACTCTTGAAATAGATTCAAAGATAGCTGAATTAAGTGCAACAGGTGGAACAGAACCTATAACATATTCTTTAGAAGGTAGTTCAGACAATTTTAAAGTAGAAGAAACTCAAATTAAAGCAAAAAAACAAATTACAGAAGAAGTAACTGAAAGTGTAACTGTAAAAGCAACAGATAGTAAACAAAAGACTAAAACGGCAACAAAAGAAATAAAGGTTGAAGCATCGGAAGCTGTTTAGAAAGGAGTTAAGGTATGCTGAAGTATATAACAGATGAAGAATATAAAAAGTTGTTAGAAGTTGAAAGCATACCTAACAACTTTAATAATTTAGTAATTCAAGCAAGTGAATATATTAATCATAATACTTTTGGAAGAATTGATAAAAACAATCCTCACGAAAAAGTTAAATATGTTACTTGCTTAATTATTGATTTACTTAATGAAAAAGAAAATAAACTATCCGAAATAAAAAATTTAAAATCACAGAATATTGAAGGCTGGTCAGAGACATATGCAACACCAGAAGAAATTAAATCTGATTATAATGAAAAAATGAAAACAACTTTGTCAGATTATTTATGGGATGTAATAGGAACTGATGGAAATCCTCTTTTGAATTGTGGGGTGTGTTAGATGAATAAAAGTTTTTTTATACATAAAATAACAGTTTATCATACAGAAGATGATAAAACATATACTCCAATATACTTTGAGCAAGTTTATTTTAGACATAATAAAAAAACTAATTTAGTAGATAAAGGATTAGAAAAGGGAAGCACAGGTTCTATAACTATACCTACCATAGAAAAATTAAATATTTCTACAAATGACTATATAATCGAAGGAATAGTAAAAGAACAATTTGATGTAACAGATTTACAAGAAAAGTATCAAGTTTTTAAGGTAGTAAGTATCGATGATAATAGAAAAGGAAATTTACAACACTATAAAATAGGGGTATCAGAGTAATGGCAAGTAGTGGTTTTAGTGTAAAAGTAAAAATGAACTCAACATCAAAGATAATAAAAGACCATGGGTTAGATGATAATGGAAAAATAACAAAGTTTTTTAGAGATGATGCTGATAGATTAATGAATCCATATATTCCATTTGATACAGGAATGTTACGAAGAAATAAAACTTATCCTAATAATAATTCTATAAAATATACAAGTCCTTATGCTAAATATCAATATTATGGTAAACTGATGCTAACCAAGAATGGAAGTTCCTGGGCTAAATTGGGAGAAAAGAAAGTTTCTACTAATAAGGAATTAAAATATCATTCTTCTGGAACTGGTCCAAAGTGGGATAAACTTATGTTACAAAGAAGAAAAAAAGACTTAATTAAAGACATTCAAAATTATATAAAAAATGGGGGATAGAATGGAAGAACAAAAATCAAAAATAGAATATATTAAAGATTTTATTGAAAAATGTCCTTTATTAAAAAAAGGAAAAGTTAATGTAGATTACATAAAAGATAAGCCACAAAGTTATTCAATAGATGAAACACCTGTTGAAACAATTTTAGACAGATTTACAGATGGAGGTACAAGAAGACAAATACAATTTGACTTTTCAATTCAAGCTAATTTTAGTATTTTAGAAAATATTAAAAATTCAAAATTTTGCGATGATTTTTTAGAATGGATAGAAGAACAAGATAAAAAAAGAATTTTACCAAAGATAAATGGTGCAGAAGAAATTAAAGGTAACAGAGGTACAATATTGCAAACTACTGAAACAACAGCAATATATGTAATACCTTTACAATTTATATATATTAAAGAAGCTTAATGGCTTCTATTTTTTATGAAGGAGGAATTAAAATGGCAGAACAAGAAGAAAAATTAGTAAAAAGAAGTGATAAGATAGCATTCTTAAATACGGGTACAGCAGAAGAACCTAAATATGAAAGAATGAGAAAATTCACGGAATTATCTAATTCAAGAAATCCACAAGAATATTCAAGGCAATATGTTGATAGAGATGGAGAAGACACAGATGTTACAGGATTTTCTCCAGAAAAAGGATTTGCATTTGATGAATATTCTAATAATCCAGTTCACAAAAAAATAGTTGATATTATTGAAGATGAAAAAAAAGGAAACGATGCAATCGTCGATATTTTAGTTGTAGATAAATCAAGAACTGTTGAAGCAGGAGGTTATGAAGCTAGAAGAAGAAATTATTCTGTTATAGCTGACAGCGATGGAGATGAAACAAATGCTTATACATATAGTGGTTCATTTAAAAGCAATGGCGAATTTGAAAAAGTAACAGCTACTTTAGATGAAAAAGAATTAATAGCTACAATAAAAAAACAATAAAAAAATAAAAACAGAATAAAGGGAAATAGTCCCTTATTCTGTTTTAAGTAGGAGAAAATATGAAAATAAAAGATCTTGAAGTTAATTTTGATTTTTTAGATGCAGATGATGCAGAAAAATTTGAAAATGCTGCTAAAATAGTATTAGAAAAGTGTAAAGAAAAACAAAAAAAGGAAATGTCATATTCTGAATCAATAAAAGAAGAATGTAAAGTAATAGAAGAATTTTTTGATAAAGTATTTGGAGAAGGAATATCACAGAAATTATTTAATGGTAAAAAAAATTTAGGAGAACATATAACTGCATTTGAAGATATAGTGAAAGCAAAAATTGAAAAACAAAAAGATTTACAAACAGTTTATGATAGATATCAACCTAATAGAGAGCAAAGAAGATATAATCAATATCATAAAGGTAGAAAATAATGAAAAAAAACATTTTATTAGATAAATTACCCCAATTTACTCAAAATGGTTTAAAGCTAAGAACGGATTTTAGAGAAAGCATAAAATTTGAATTACTAATGCAAGATAATAAAATAAAAGAAAAAGATAAAATAATGTATGCTCTAAACTTATATTATTATGATACAACTAAAATTAAAGATATTAAACAAGCGATAAATGATATTCTTTGGTTTTATAGATGTGGAAAAGAAATAGAAAATAAAGAAGACAATGAAAATAACGAAAAAGAAAAAACAAAACAAATTTATAGCTATGAATTTGATGATGAATATATATATAGTTCATTTTTAGAATATTATGGAATTGATTTAAACAGTATAAAATATCTGCATTGGTGGAAATTTAAGGCTTTATTTAATGGTCTCGGAGAAAAAACAAAGATTGTAGAAATAATGGCATATAGAAGTATAAACATATCTAAAATAAAAGATAAAGAAATGCGTAAACATTATAAAAAAATGAAACAAATTTATGCTTTACCAGATATGAGAAGCGAAGAAGAAAAAGAAAGCGATTTTGCAGAAAGTTTATGGTAAATATTGAAAAATGTAAAAAATTGTAATATAATTCCTAAACAAGGAGTATATTATGAAATTTGGAATAAGAAAACCTAATATAAAGAAAAGTATTAAGGCAAGAACTACAGGAAAATTAAAAAGAAAAGTTAAAAGTTCAGTAAACCCATTTTATGGAAAGGAAGGAATGGGATATATAAACAATCCTAAAAAGGCTGTTTATAATAAAGTTTATAATAAAACTTCAATAAATGCGTTTAATGTCTTTAAGAAATCTAAAAATTCATTTTATAATATTTTTATAGCTCTACCTTTGTTTTTTATAATATTAGCTATTCAAATAGTTTATTATTGCTATAAATATTTATTTATGGGAGTAATATGGATAATAAATAAAATTAAATCTTTATTGAAAAATAAAAAAGAAGAGGAACAATGAAAAAATGGTATATATGTCCATATTGTAAAAAAAAGAAATTAATAAAATATGAAAGAGATGCTCAAGCAAAGGGCATCTTTTTATTATGTAAAAAATGTGGCAAAGAAGTAGAAATAAAAATTGAAAATAAAAAATAAGTCTTTAAATTGAGCCTATGAGCCTGACTAGAAAGGATTTAGTTATGGCTAGTGATGGTTCAATTACATTAAAAACAGAAATTGATGATGATGGAGTAAAAAAAGGTTCTGAAAAAATAAAAAATGCTTTTGGAAAAATAGGCAGTATAGCTGGAACAGCATTAAAAGGTGTAACAGTAGCAATAGGTACAGCAACAACAGCTTTAGCTGGTTTAGGTACTGCATCTGTAAATTCTTATGCGGATTTAGAACAGAATATTGGTGGTATTCAAACTTTATTTAAAGATAGTGCAGACACAGTAATAAAAAATGCGGAAAAAGCCTACACAACTGCTGGAATGAGTGCCAATGAATATATGTCAACGGTAACAAGTTTTAGTGCTAGTTTATTACAAAGTTTAGGTGGAGACACAGAAAAAGCAGCTAAAGATGCAGATATGGCAATAATAGATATGGCTGATAATGCAAATAAAATGGGCACTTCAATGGAAGCTATACAAGTTGCTTATCAGGGATTTGCAAAACAAAATTATACAATGCTAGATAACCTTAAATTAGGATATGGTGGCACTAAAACTGAAATGGAGAGATTATTAGCTGATGCTGAAAAAATCTCTGGAGTAAAATATGACATAAGTAGTTTAGACGATGTTTATAATGCAATTCACGTTATACAACAAGAGATGGGAATTGCAGGAACCACTTCTGTAGAAGCAAAAGATACAATAACTGGTAGTATAGCTTCTATGAAAGCTGCTTTTGACAATTTCTTAAATGGAAGTGGAACCATAGAAGATTTAGTTAAAACAGGAATAACAGCAATAGAAAATATCGTTAATGCAGCAGGAGATTTGCTACCAGCAATTGTTGAAAGTATTGCAGCAGTTATTCCTGAAATAATTAAAGGAGTAAATCAAATATTTTCTAAAATATTTGATTTATTAACCAGCAATTTACCATCGATCCTTTCTAGTATAGGGCAATTATTAAATGCTATTTTACAAACGATTATAGAATATATTCCACAATTAATTCCTGTAGCAATACAACTCATAGAATCATTTATAAATGGTTTATTATCTATGCTACCACAAATATTAGAAGCAGGAATTGTATTGCTAGTAGAACTAGTAAAAGGAATAGCAGAAACGATTCCAGAATTAATTCCCAAAGCAGTAGACTGTATAGTAACTTTAGTAGAGACTTTGTTAGATAATATAGACATGCTTATAGATGCTGCAATACAACTTATAATTGCTTTAGCAGAAGGATTAATAGAAGCATTACCTAGATTAATAGAAAAGATTCCTATAATTATTGAAAAACTAATAAATGCTATTATCAATAATTTACCTAAAGTGATCCAAGCAGGTAATACGTTATTAGTTAAATTAGCTGCAGGAATAATTCAAGCTATTCCACAATTAAATTCATGTATTCCTAAAATTATAAGTGCATTAGTAAGTGGATTAGGAAATGCTGTGGGACAACTTATTAATGCAGGTGCTAATTTGGTCAAAGGAATTTGGCAAGGTATTTCAAATACTATAAGTTGGATATGGGGGAAAATATCAGGATTTTGCAATTCTATTGTAAGTAAGATTAAAGGATTTTTTGGTATTCATTCTCCATCAACATTATTTGCAGATGAAATAGGACAAAATTTAGGTTTAGGATTAGGAGAAGGTTTTGACGATAGTTTAAAAGATGTATATAAAGATATGCAACAAGCAGTAGAATTTGAAAATGCAAAATTAACATCTAATTTGACAAGCACACATCAAATACAAGTTACTAATGAAGATAATAGACAAGCAAGACTTGAAAGTATTGATAATAATAAAGAAGTAACAGTAAATTCAGTAACAAACTTAGATAGCAAAGTAATTGCTAAAGAAACTAATAAAGTAAATATAAGACAAAAACTACAATATGGTATTGCATAGGAGGAAAAATGGTATTATTAAAACATGGAGATTTTGAATTTAAGAATATCTTAAAAGGTGGATATAAAATAAAAGAAGACGAACCTGATGTAATAACAAAAATTAAAATGTCTGATGGAAGTGAAAAAAGAAACTATGGAGATATGCCTAAAACTTATATAAAAATTAAATTCGGAAAACTAAATAAAGATACATATAAAGAATATATATCTCATTTTTCAAAAAATGAAGATGTATATTCTTATTTTTCACTAAAAGAGCAAAAAATGAAATCCAAAAATTTTTTTGTAACTCTTCCAGAAGTTGCAGTAGAATCAACTACCAATAATCATATATATGATGAATTTGAAGTTACATTAGAACAGTGCGGGGAGGCATAATATGATAGAAGTTTTAGAAAAAGTAAAACAAGCCTATGATAAAAGCACTATACAAATTGATAGGATTATTGTTGACAATAATCCATATAGAATAACAAATGCTGATTATAATGATGATTGTTATGAGAATGGTAATATATTTGGAACTGCAATAGCTAGAATGCTAGAATTTGAAATAGAAAATAGTATAAATTTAGAAAAAAAGGAATTTGAATATCAAACAGGAATATATATCGATGACAAAATCTTTTGGATTAGTTTAGGAAATTTTATAGTTCAAGATGTAGAACCAAATAATACAACAAACAAAAATAAAGTAACTTCTATGGATTATATGCTTAAAAGTAATATTAAATATAATTCAAAATTAGACTATAAATCAGGGAAAATAACTATATTAGATGTTGTGAAAGAAGGTTGTCAACAATCAGGATTAGAATTAGCGACAACTGATTTTGCAAATAGTGATTTTATAGTTGATAGTAATCAATTTTCAGAAGATACACTAATTAGACAAGTCTTTCAAGCAGCTGCACAAATGAGTGGTACTTTTGCAAAAATTAGAAGTGATAATAAATTGTATTTCATAACACCTAAAAGAAAAGGTTTATTAGTAAAAGAAGTGCATAAAATGACAGTTGCTGAACTTAATAAATTACCTGTTGAAAAGCTAGCAGCTTGTGAAAATAATTATTCTTTAAGTAGTTATAAAGAATTAATAGTAAAAAGAAATACACATCCAATAAATTTAGTAAGTTTAGGAATGAGTGATATTGAAGGAGAAAACATCACTTTAAGAGATGAAGAAAGTATTGCAAAAGATGGAGAAAATAGTTTAGTCATCAATGATAATCCTTTTGCTTATACACAGGAAAAAAGAGAACAGTTAATAACTGCTCTTTTTAATGTTATTAAAGGATTTGAATATACAGCTTTTGAAATAACAGGACAAGCAAAACCATATATAGAAACAGGAGATGAAGTAGTAGCTAAAGATAAAGAAGGAAATCTAAATCATTCATTTCTATTTAGATTTAGATATAGAAGTCCAAATGGACTTGAAAGTGAAATGTCTGCTCCTTCAATTACAAAGGCAACAGTAAATTATCAAAATGTTCCTAATGCTACCGATATTGCTAAAAGAACGGAATTAATTGTAGATAAGCAAAATCAAACCATAACAGGATTAATAGACCAGCAATCAGAAACAACACAAAAGTTAAGTGAACATGAACAAACAATCGAAGGTTTTAAAGATACAGTAAGTGATATAAAAACAGATTTAAATGAGAATTATAGTACAACAGAACAAATGCAAAGTTTAATTGAACAAGAGGCAGATAATATAGAGTTGTCAGTATCAAAAAAAGTGGATAATATCCAAGTTGGAGGAACAAATTTATTACCAAATTCAGCACCCTATACTTTAGAACATTGGATAAGACTAGATGCCTCTCAAGTTGAAATATCTCTTGAGGATGAAGAAACAGCTCCATTTAAAAAATGTGTAAGGATGAGACTTTTAGAAAAACCTACTGGAAACATGGGGGTCTATATAGTACCAACATGTAAAACATTAAAACAAGGGCAAGAGTATAGTTTTAGTGTTTGGTTAAAATCCACAGCAAATACAAACAATGTAACAGTTGGATATCTAAAGGGAGGGCAAAAAACTGTAAACATAACAACTGAATGGCAAAAGGTTACTCATACTTTTATAGCGGATGCGCCTACGTCAGAAACGCATGGTTTTGTTATTTATGCTCCTGCAGGAACAACATCAGGACGTTCAGTATATATACATTCTGCAAAATTGGAGGAGGGCAACAAGGCAACAGCTTGGTCTCCAGCACCTGAAGATGATGTAAAAGGTCATGAAATAATTTCTAAAATAAATATGAGTCCAGAAGATGTAACTATTCAATCAAAAAAAATATCATTAGAAGGATATACTACAATTAATGAGGGATTCTCAATAGACGAAAAAGGTAATGCTTCAATAGCTAATGGTAATGTAATTATTGATAATGAAGGAATAAAGTTAGCAGAAGGCACAAGTATAGTAAATGCAAATGGATTATATACAAACCTACAATTTATATCGGGAGGACTTTATAGTGGTACATATGGAGGACAGTATTCATTATTAGGCATTAGAAGAATTTATGATTATGATACAGGAATAACTTTTGGAACAGATGATTTATTGTTAGATGTTTTTATACCCTCTAATTTTGTAATAAATAAAGCAATATTAACATTAATGCATTCAGCAGAAGATTGGTCAGGATATGATGACATAACAAGTAAAGATTATAACTGTGTAGGATATGTTAGAAATATAAAACTATATAGAACCACATCAAATTATAAAATGCAATTTACAATGGGAGGAGATTTAGTTATTGTTGGATTAGATGGACTTTCTGAAATTAGTAATGCCTTTGGAACAAATGGATATACTTGTGGAGCTGATTATAGAACAGCTGGAAAAATTGAAAGAAAAGATAGCATAGATATATCAAACAGCTTAAAATCTGGATATCAAAAATTAGTATTAAGAACAACACAAACAGCAAATAATGTTGCCGATGCAGCAGCAAAAACAGCATTAGCATATGCAATATTGAATGTTTATGGATATTTAAATAAGATATAGATAAAGGAGGAAAAATATGAGTGAAACAACAAACTTAAAATTGTTTAAGCATGATGATCCACCTAATAATACAAATCAGTTTGATGTAAAAAAAGCATTAAATGATAACTGGGATAAAGTAGATGATTTTGTAGGAAATATAAAAACAGAAATAAATACTCTTATAAATAAAAAAATAGTAAAAATCACAGAAGATATACTAGCAGAAACAGAATATGAACTACCTGTAAATTATACAGTAGGAAGCGGAAACTTAAAAATCTTCTGGGAAAATGTTTTATTAGAACCTGGAGATAGTGGTAATTATCAAGAAGTAGGAGAA
>CANQES010000034.1 GCA_947595555.1 uncultured Clostridia bacterium
GAAAACAACGTCGTCAACATAGCTGCCGCCCATCATGACATACGGAACGCTGGAATCGCTATAGGTTTCTGTTGTCCATTCCACACAATTACTTGCCATATCCCAGATATTGCATATTACATCTTGTTTAGTATTATCAGTTAAATTATTTGTTCCTTTATCTGCTACGCTACCTGTATTTAAGCTATTTTGTTGTGAATATTGTTTTATTTTCGCTTCTGAACTTCTATCATCAAATGTTTGTAAAAATACTATTGCCGTATCCCATGCATAGCTATTCATTAAATCACTTATAAATGTAGTTGATGAATACATATGTCCACATAACTCTGATGCTTTATTTTGTGTTATATAATTAAATACTTGCGCTTCTGGTTTTTCAACCAATTTTCCTCCTGTATATCCTGTCCAGTTTGATACATTACCATCATTATTTGTTAGCTTTTCTGTATATCCTTCAACTCTTGCTTCATATCTTCCTATATAATATCCCCCTGCTTCTTCTACTTTCGTCTTTCCACTATCTTGTTGTACTGTAAATGCATCATACACACTTCCCTTAGCTGTTGCATTTCCTTTGTCTGATGTTTTTAATTCTTGCCAATAACTATTTATAATATCTTGATTATGTGGTGTTTCTGTACCATCTTCTGTAAATGTATATCTATTTAACTTTATTGACTTAGCTTTGTCTTCTGTTTTTGTTTCATCTGTATAAACTGTTCCTACTGGTATCCATACAAATTGACTTCCTTTTGTATTTTCATATGTTGCATCTTCTATTACTACTCCCTTTGTTACATCTTCTCCTTCTACAATTTTAAATCCCTCTGGTACTACTACTTTATTTCCAAATGCATCTTGTATGTCTCTATTTTCATTTTCTTGATATATATGCCCTGTCTTTATTGCTTCTTCTACTGTTGTTGGCACTTCTTTTCCAAAATTGATTGTTCTACTTCCTATTGTTATCTCTCCTGTTTCTTTTATTGTTGCTTTTTCTTCTGCTGTTATTAAGTTTCTTTCTTCTAAACTATCTAATAATCCTTCTAATGTTTGCGCTGTTCCTTGTGCTGTTTGACTATCCATTTCTTTATTAATTTTCCATAAGTTGCATTCTTCTTCTACTGTTGCTCCTCTGTTTTCTACTCTTGCCTTTTCTGCTTGGTTTAGTATTCCATTATTTCCAAGCAATGTTGCTATACTTACTCCTGCCAAAATTAACAATACTATTATGGTTATAACAAGTGCTATTAATGTTATTCCTTTGTTTTTTCTCATTTTTAATTTCTCTCCTTCATTTGTTATTATGTAATTTTTATTATACATATTTATTTTATTTATAACATATTCACTTTGACTTTGCAAGACTTTTTTCAAAAAAAACTACCCGTTCAACGGGTAGTTTTAATTAGCCCTCTAAGGGCATAATACTGGCTAGGACTTAAGTCCTACTTATAGTTTGCCTTCTGCATCTCTTTTTCCAGCTACTACCTCGCAGTAGTTCTATTTTCTTTTTTTCTTTTCTAATTTTTCTCCTGTAAACGGATCTATATATTCTTGCATACTTATTTGATCATACGCTATATCCTCTTGCAATTGATTCTTTATATATTCCTTTATTCTATTTTCATTTTTTCCTACTGTATCTACATAATAGCCTATACACCAAAATTGTCTCTTTCCATATTTATATTTCAAATTTGAATATTTATCAAATATTCTTAATGTGCTTTTCCCTTTCAAATATCCCATAAAATTTGCTATACTTATTTTGGGTGGGATTTCTACCAACATATGTACGTGGTCTGGACACATTTCTCCTTGTATTATTTTTACTTCTTTATATTCACATAGTTGTCTTAATATTGTTCCTATATCTTTCTTTATCTGACCATAAATGGCCATCCTTCTATATTTGGGTGCAAATACTATATGATACTTGCAATTCCATTTACTATGTGCTAAACTATTTATATCGTCTTTCATTGACGTATACCTCCCTACCTATAATAAATTTACAGTTGGCAAACTATATTTTTATTATATCATAGGGAGTTTTTTTTATACAATGCTATCGCTTTTTTTGAACTACGGGTATAACCCGTAGTTTTCAGATTTATAAAAAAAGAAAGGATTATGGGGCCGTCCCCAATTCCTTTCCAATTCCTTTCCAATTCCTTTCCAATTTTTCATTTCAAATATTCTATATATTCTTCTAGGCAAATTTGTTTTTCTTTCATGAAAGTTGCATTTTTAATTCCAACATAGCGATAATGCCATGGTTCATAATTAATTTTAGTTATGTCCTTTTTATCTGTTGGATATCTTAAAATAAAACCATATTTATTACAATTTTCTATTAGCCATTTTTGAACTTCAGTTTTTTCTTGTTCTTCATTTAAAGTTCTATAATTGTTTGATACTATATCTAAAGCTAGTCCAATTTCATGTTCACTTGTTCTTGGATATGTAACCCAGTAAGATGCTTCTATTTCTGCTTGTTGTTGTGGATAGCCCAATGCCTTATATTGTTTTACCTTTTTATTATACAAGTCTACTTGAGTTTCTGGTGTTCGATAGCTTGAACAAATATAAGGATCTAGGCCTACACTTCTAGCATCTGCCAACATTTGTGTAATAGCTTGTACAATTCTACTGTCTACTTGATGTCCCATTTCGATTGTTTGAAGTTCGAATTGATAATCTTCTGGTATTTTATTATCTTTGTTTACTAAAATTAAGTCCCAATCTGTTACTTTGCTATCAATGTCTGGTTTTTCTGAATCTATTGTAACAGAAAGGACTTCATTTTTAGGCTCAACATTATTTTCCAAAGAAGTTGCTGTTACTTGTTTTGTTTTTGATATTTGCATAATCAATATTATAATTGCACTTATAAAGCTTATTAACACAAGAATTCTTAAAATTATTTTTTTTATTTGTTTTTTATCCTTTACCATTCTTGGTTCTCCAATTTTATAAAATCTACATCAATTATACTACATTTTTGGCTTTATTGCAATCTATCAGTTTTTTCATAATTTTCCTTTTTTTGTTTTCGTATGTCTCTTTTTTGTTCACTCCTTCTATTATGATTATACATTAGGATAATAATCAATACCAATAAAATTAATGTCAATTTGCTTTTTATTAAATTAACCACAACCCCAAATTGATTTATTTTAAATTGATATTTTCCTTCAATTTGTTCATAAGTTATTTTTTCTCTATCTTCTGCATTATTATTATCACCTTTTGTTGTGTACTTTTTAACTCCATCCTCTTCCGTTACTGCTACAATTCTATGAGTAACATTCGTCCCATCTTGTATAAAAGATACAATATCATTAATTTTAATATCTTCTTCTGGAACTTCTCTTACTAAAATAGCATCTCCTTTTAATATTGTTGGCTCCATACTACCTGATACAATAACAAAACTTTTAAACCCAAAAAAGTCTGGAGTCTTTTTAGGATTAATAAATGATTTTATAATCAAAGTAAAATTAAAAACAATTATGGGTATCAATATAATATAAATAAGACTACTTATAACTCTTCCAATAGTTTCTATTCTCTCGCTTTGTTTTTGGACTTTATTAATTTTGTACATATGTCATCTCCTTAGTTCTTCTTTTATACTATTCAGTTCTTAATGCTTCTACTGGATCCTTTTTACTTGCAAATTTAGCTGGTATTAATCCTGCAATTATCGTTAATAGCATACTAATAATAACTAATATTACTCCTGCAATTGGTGGTACCATTGTTGTTACTGGTACTCCTGCTATTTTATAAATTATACTGTTTATAGGGAATGTCAATAATACCGTAATACCTATTCCTAATAAACCTGCTACTAATCCAACAATAAAAGTCTCTGCATTGAATACTCTTGAAATATCTTTTTTTGATGCTCCAATTGCTCTCAAAATTCCAATCTCTTTTGTTCTTTCTAGTACAGATATATAAGTAATAATTCCAATCATTATAGATGATACTATTAGTGATATTGCAACAAAAGCAATTAATACATAACTAACTATATCTACGATTTGACTTACTGATTTCATCATAACGCCTACAATATCTGTATAATTAATAACATTTTCTTCTTTTCCTTCATCTCTTTGTTTTTGATTATAATCTTCAATAGCCTTTGTAATATTATCCTTTGCTTCAAAGTTCTTTGGATAAATGCTTATAGAAGATGGCTCTTCCAAATTTACTGCCCCTAATTTTTTTAGATTCTTTTCATAGCTAGCATTACGATTTTCACTATATGCTTCCATAATGTCTGCAATCTGTTCATTACTCATCTGACTCATAGCCATTTTTTGCTCATTAGATAATGAATTATAATCAAAATTTGTATTTTCATCATTTGATGGAAATTTTAGTCCAGAAAATACATTAATATCTTGTTTCTCTTTTTGCTCTTTTACAATATCTGCTTCATTTGATTTATTAATAACATATTCCTTTAATTGCTTTGTATAGCCTATTCCACTTGTTACAGCAGTAGAAACTACACTTCCTTCACTTTGTTTAATTAATCCCACTACTTTGATATTTTCTGCCTGTGCTATTTTTTCCTTCATATAATTTTCATCTTCACTTTTGTCTAGCCATATATCATTTTGTTTTTGATAATAATCTGAATTTAATATTAGCTTAAAAGATAAATTTAATAATTCATCATAGGTATATGAAGTTGTTTCATCCTTTTCTTCTAGTTTTTCACCCTTTTCTACTGCTTTCCATTTATCTTCTAACTCTTTTTGGTCTTTTAATCCTAATGAATATAATGTATAATCATCAATTCTTCCATCTTCCTTTAAAATTAAAACTACTTCATTGTAATTTTTTGGCCAACTACCTTTTACTAAATCAAACTGTGTTTTCAATAAGTCTTGATTATCTAACATTTCAATCCATACATCAGTATTTGTCATTGTTGAACTTCCAAACATAGATGACATAGAAGAATTATTTCGTGCATCCATCATATCTCCCATTCCAAAAGCGTTCATTACTGTACTTGGATTAACTTTTACAATACCATTTTCAGTATTTTCTTTATATAGATTAATAGTCAAATCATAGCCATAAGATATACTATTGCTATTATTTGTTATATCATTTTCTCCATTTTGTATGTATTTTTTTAATTCTGACAAATTATTAGTTTGTTTTTTATTTGAAAGAGTTGTTACAATATCATTCATCATATCTACTGAATATACTTTTCCTTCTTCTTGCTCTTCAGTTTCTTCTGCTTCTCCCATCATAGATTCCATCATACTTGACATGTCAATTGTGGATTCTTGAATTGTAATAGGATAGGATGAAAGTGTATCTTCTTCTACTCTATCTATATAGTTTTGCACTCCTGTTGAAATTGCTAAAATAAGGGCAATTCCAATAATTCCAATACTTCCCGCAAATGATGTTAATAGGGTTCTTCCTTTTTTTGTCATTAAATTGTTTAAACTTAAACGTAATGCAGTAAAAAATTTCATAGAAGTCCTACCAGCTTTTGCTTGCATGTCTTCATTTTCTTTATCCTTTTTGGTATATGGTTTAGAATCATCTATTATTACACCATCTAATATTTTTACAATTCTTGTTGAATATTTTTCTGCCAAATCAGGATTGTGTGTAACCATAATAATTAGTTTATCTTTTGCAATGTCTTTTAAGATGTCCATGATTTGCACACTGGTTTTAGTATCTAATGCTCCTGTTGGCTCATCTGCTAGAATAATATCTGGGTTGTTTACTAATGCTCTAGCAATTGCAACTCTTTGCATTTGTCCCCCTGATAGCTGATTTGGCTTTTTATTGATTTGCTCTCCTAATCCAACATCTTCTAATGCTTTTATTGCTCTTTGTCTTCTTTCTTTTCTAGACACTCCTGAAATTGTTAATGCTAGTTCTACATTTGATAATACTGTTTGATGTGGTATTAAGTTATAACTTTGGAATACAAATCCTATTGAATAATTTCTGTATGCATCCCATTCCTTATCTTTGAATTTTTTTGTTGATTTTCCATTTATAATTAAATCTCCTGATGTGTATCTATCTAATCCTCCTATTATGTTTAATAATGTGGTTTTCCCACATCCACTTTGACCTAATATTGATACAAATTCGCTTTTTCTAAATTCTATGTTTATTCCTTTTAGAGCTTTTACTGTTGAGTCTCCTGACGTATAGTCTTTAGTAATATTTTCTAATTTTAACATTTTGCCCTCCTTTATTTTTTTGCTTTTTATATTATACCATAGATATAGTATTTTGTTTATGTTTTTTGTGTGAAATTTTTTATTTATTAAAAAACCACTTTAAAAGTGGTTTCCTTTTTTATTAAAAAACTTATCAAATATTCCCTTATTATCCTTTTTACGAGACTTAATTGTAGTCTTTTTTCTACTATTTTGAATTATTCTATCCAAATCATCTATATCTAAAACGCTATCAGAATCATTTTGTTGTTCTTTATGTCCTTTTTTGTTAGTTTTATTTTGTTTTTTTCTATCATTTTGCTTTGGTTTATTCTCCATAGTTGTTTGTTTCTTCATCTTTGCTGGTTTTTTATCCTCTTCATCATCGTCATCATCATCATCTTCTTCGTCTTCTTCGTCATCATCATAATTTTCATGATATTCATCGTCCTCGTCATCTTCATCCTCTTCGTCAAACACATCATCATCATAATCCTCGTCATCATCTTCATCACTTTCGACATTTTCTACTTGGATTATTTTCTTTTCTTCAACAACTACATCATCATCTTCTTCATCTTCTTCGTAACTATCTTCATAACCATAATTTTCCTTAATATCTTCCTCTTCTAATTCTTCAATTCTATATTCTGATAAATCCCTCTCAAACTTTTCTGAAACCTCTTCTTGAAATACTTTATAAATGTTTTTTATACCTTCTATTCTCCAATAGTTTGAATTAATAACTGTTCCCATACTAATATTAACATGGTTAACTTCTTCTTCAAAATTCTTTTCTTTATCTTCGATATTTTTTAAATATGTTTTATTATATAACTCTTTATAGGCCTTGTTGCTTGCTTTATTAGCAATTTCTCTTAAAATTAGTTCATACAAATTTTTAATTTGCATCATATCTAACTCAAAATTATTGCAAGCTTCTACCATCATTTTATTATGTGCTCTAGTGCCACTAATTGTTGTCATTCTTTCATAATCTAAAAAGCCTATTATGTACTCTTTTTGAGCCTTCAAAAAAGCTAATTTTACACTTGTATCTTTTAGAGCTTTTTGATATTTTGTCAATCTAATATCTTCACTATCTGTTTCTGATAATAATCTCTTCATTCTGTCATAAATTAATACATAACATTCCGCTTCTTTTTCTGCAATATCGATTCTTGCATTTATTGCTTTACGCAATACATCTTGGTTAAAAGCTACTTTTTCACTTTTTCCATTTTTTATCATAATATTTAATGCATCTTGTTTAATCTGCTCTTTCTCTGCATTAATAAAGTCTTTTAAATTTACTACATCTTTTACTTCAATCGCATGAAATGCTGAATCCATTTTTTTGACATATTCCATGTGATTCGCTTCACCTATTCTTCTTGCCTTTTCACACTTATTTCTGTCTTTTTGTTTTTGTGAAAAGTCTGTTAAATATTGAATAAACTCTTCTCTAACTTCCTTTGACTTTTCATTATTTCTATCTAAAGAACTTTCTATTTTCTTTAACTTCATTTCTAATGTTCTAGCATCTTCTCCTAAGTCTATAAAAAGTTGTGCTCGATCTTCTTCCAATTTACTATTCATGTTGTATATTCTTTCTTGTTCTTGTTGTAAATCTTGTATTTTTTTTGCTGTGTCATCAAATTCTTGTATTACTTTTAATTCTCTTTCTGCCATAATTTGATAATCTTCAATTTCATGAACTAATTCACTATACTTTTCACTATTTTCTTTTAAATTACCTGGTTTATTTAATTCTAAAATTTTTTCTATGTATCTTTCTAAAACAATGGCACTTCTTTCATACATTTTAATGCAACCCCCAAATTTTCATTCTATTTTACTTTATTTTTTTCTACTTTGTATATTATAAAAGATATTAATACTCCAATTGTTGCTGTTATTAATTGTGTCATTCCCATTGCTGTTTGTAGGTTGTTAACTAATTTTTCAGGAAAAATTTTAAATACATTTAATAATTCAAATGAAGCAAAAATAATTAAAACTTTTGCTATAATTCCTACTGCACCAGCTAGAAAGTAATTCTTTTCTTTTCCTAACAAAATAAATTTGTAAGCATAAATTAAAGCAAAATTTCCTAGCCAAATAGCTGGTATCATATATGACATATATACAGATGCCGTTCCAAATACATATCCACTTAATATAGTTGATATACTTGGCATTGTTACAACTCCAACTATTTTTTTCCATCCTTTTAGATTTATTGCTGCCGTTACTAATGCAGTATTAACAATAGAGCCTACTATAATTTGTGAATTTGTTGCTATAACACTTTGTGCTCCAAATACTGCTTGAATTAATTGTGCTAAAAAAGTTGGTACTAAAAACGCAACTAACCCGATTATAATAGTTTGTATTATATCTACTTTCTCTGAAAATTTATAAATCGTTTTATTTAAAATTCCTTCATTATTCATTTTTCTACCTCCAAAATAAAATCATTCTCTTTTTATTATATCGAAAACTTATTAAAAAGTCCATACATAAAATCTAAAATAATGTTCTAATTTTTTTAATTAAATAATGACTTCCTCCACTTTGATTATTCTGCTCATTTTCAACCATGCTAACAATTAATAAATCATCTGTAAAACAATCAAACCATCCTAAAGTTCCACTTTCTTTATCTTCACTAGAAGTTTTTAATTCCGCTGTTCCTGTCTTTCCTGCTATAGTTATACCACTAATTTTCATATCATTTGCTGTTCCTTCTGGATTTTCTACAACTTGTACTAAAGCTTCTTTAATTGTATTTGCAACTTCAGCTGAAAATACATTTTCTTTTAGAATATCTGCACTCTTACCCTCCTTATATTGAATATAAGGTTTTATCATATGTCCATTATTTGCAAAAGCAGAATAAATAGCTGACATATGAATTGGATTTACTAAAATACTTCCTTGACCATAACCTGAATCGGCAAGTTTTGTCTCTCCTTCTATTTTATTTCCATTATTATTAGCATATTGAGATTTTGCTAAACTTAATGGAAATTCAATTTCTTCATTAAATCCTAATTTGTTTAAGTTTTCAGCAAATGTATCAGCTCCTATTTTTAAAGCAGATTGGGCAAAATAAATGTTATCTGAATGTATCATTCCATTTAATAGATTTTTTGCTCCATTATATGCTGTTAAAGTTGTAATTTTATACTGTCCCCATGAATTGTCTTTTTGCCAACTTGTTCCTGTATATCCATAATCTTCATTAGCATCTATTTTTCCTGTGTTCAAGCCAATAGCACCTGTAATTGGTTTAAATGTAGAGCCTGGACAATACTTCTGCAAGAAGCGATTATATAATGGTTTACTTGCATCATTATTTAAAGCCTCCCATTGACTATCTGTCATTCCTACAACAAAATCATTAGAATCAAATGTAGGCGTGCTAACTAAAGCAAGTAATTCACCTGTTTTTGGTTGCATGACAACAAAAAATCCTTTATCATCCTTCATTTGCTCATATAATTTCGTTTGCATGCTAGAATCTATTGTAAGTTTGACGTCTTGTCCATCTTTCTTATCTTGCCTAATAACTTCTCCTACTCTATTTCCATCTTCATCTACAATATAAATGTCACTACCATCAATTCCTCTTAATGTTTCTTCATATGCTTTTTCCAATCCAGATTTTCCTATTACACTTGTTGTGTTATATCCCTTTCCCTTATTTGCATCCAATTCTTCAGCATTAATTCCCTGTACATAACCAATTAAATGTCCTGCCTCTTTTCCTAATGAATACTGTCTTCCTTCTACTTTGTTAATTAGAACTCCTGGTACTTCCAATAATGCTTCTTTTAATGTAATGTTAGATTCCGCTATTTTTTTAATTGGTACAAAAGTATCATCTTTTACCCATGATGCATTCAATTGTTCATTAATATATTCTACTGAAACACCTGTTAATTCAGATATTTTACTAATATTTTGTGTCTTATTTTCTCCTAACTTTCCGTGGCACAATTCCTGTTGATAAAACTGTCCCATCAGTTGCTAACTTTTGATTATTTCTATCTAATATATCTCCTCTTTTTGCCTTAATTGTAGATATTCTTACTTTTTGATTATCTCCTAGTTGAGGAAAAATAAAACTAGAATCCCATTTAATTTTGTATTCCTGATTTTCTTTTTCTAAAATGACTGCATTGTCAAATTGAATTTCTCCTGCTGATGTAAACATTATTTCATGATAATCAATTTGATAATCATTTCCTTTTTTCTCTAAATTATTAATGTCTACTTTAAGATTAGCTGCATCAATACCTTCATATATATTTTTATTTCTTGCTATAAAATCTTCTTTGCTCATATTCATGCTAGCTACTTTCTCATACATAGCATCATAATTTTTTTCATTTATTAAGCCAATAAAATCTGTTAATGTTTGTTTTATTTTTTCTTCATTTTGTTTGTTTATTAATACTATTGCTGCTACTATTATTAAAATTATTAGTATAATAATTATTCCTATTAATACTTTCTTGTTTTTCATATAATACCCCTTCATTTATTCTCTTTTATAAATTCTATTATTTGCTCCGCTAATATATCTTCTTTTCCTTTATAACTATGGTCTGCTCCATCAATGTAATCAATATCTTTATGTGGATTAGTAATAATACTATTAATTTTAGCCACTAATTCGCTTGGTTCTTGTAGTATCATCTCTTTCTCATGTCCCCACCTCATAAATAGAGGGTCACTTATTTCGTTTAATTTTTCAAATTTTGTATCTTCTTCATAATTTGCAAAGTCAATTTCCTTATTATCTCTAGCATATCTTAGAAATGTTTTACTACTTACTGGATGTATGAATGATTCTTTTGGCATTAGTTCTAATGTTTTTCCTTCTTTCTCTTTTTCTTCTGCTATTTTTAAATATTCTTCAAATTTATCTCCTAAATATGCCTTTAATGTAGCTGGAATGTCAACAAGTGAAAGTAATATTACACCTTTTATATTTTCTAATAAATCATCATTTTCTTCTTTTAATTCATTGTATGTATATACAATTTTTGTGCAACCTAAACTGTGCCCTTGCAAGTATATATTTTGATAACCTAATTCTTTTAATTTTAAAATTGCTCCTACAATGTCTTCATATCCTTCTAAAACATCTTCGTATGCAGTTCCACCTAATTTTTCTTCTCTCTTTTCTTCTATGTCCTTTTTTATATATTTTACTAGTTCGCTTCCCCTGTTGTTAAAACAAAAATAGTCTATTTGCTGTTCATTTGCTTTTTTGGCAATTATGTCGTCTCTATTTTTAAAACAATTACTACTCATTCCATGAACTGCCAAAATAACGTCTTTTGTTTTTTCCTGACCCTCATATAACAATCCATTTAAAATCACTCCATCAGTTGCTAAAAAATCTATTTTTTTCATATTCTCACTTCCTATCTTTTATTTGCATTATACACTTAAGATATAAAAATGTCAAAAAAAAAGAGTAAATCTGTAAGCCGGGTTCTGTCTTTTAAAATAGCCATTTATCTAGGATATCTATTGCTAGATATCTCAAGCCACGCAATTCAGAAGGCGCCGAGCAGGCTTAATCTTCTTTTTAGGTGTTGCTTCAGATGGGGTTTACACTGCCTGCCATGTCACCATTACTAGACGTTATCTAGCATCTTTGCTCTGTGAAGCCCAGACTTTCCTCTCGTAATTCCTTTCGGAGCTTTACCAGCGACTATTCAATTTACTCTGTTTTTTATTATACTATAAATATATTAATTTATCAATATTTTTTAATAAAAGGGAACTTTTATCCAACAATCACCAGCAAATAGTACTACTTCACATAAAGTACGACACGGAAACCGCTACCACTGCTGCAGTTAGTCTCACTATAGTTACCATAACGGCAGCATACTGGGAAGTCAGTACCCGCGTAAAAGGAGCTACCACCACGAAGGACAGCGTATTCTGTTGTTCCATCTTGCTTTTCTGCTGTATGGTGTTGTCCTACTTCTGTTGTCCATTCCCACATATTTCCTGCTAAATCATATATATTTTTTGTTTTTGTTGCTTCTGCTGCTCCAGTTGCTATTTCTGTTTCTTCAGTATATGTTTTTGTAAAATCCCATTGGGCATGTGGTGTCGACCATTCATATTTACTATATTCTGTTTTTACATTCTCTTCTGTAATTTTTTTACTGGTCTCTGTTCTTTTCCAGTTGCCTATTGAATAGTTTGTAGCATATAACCAACCATTTTGATAAGCATGCATAGCATATATTCCATCATTCTTTAAACTTATATTTGTATTATCACAGTGGTTTCCATATGTTGATGAATTTGTTACCTTTTCTACTTTCCCTTCTCCTGTTTTTATCCATTCTACTACTGTATCCCACGCATAGCTATCAATTAAGCTACTGGTAACTGAATTACTACTATACATATTACTAGATACTTGTAGTGCATTTTTTTGTGTAATTAAATTCCAACTTGGATGGTTTTTTCTGCTTACTGGTTTTAACCCTGCAACTGATGCTGACTCTTCTTCGTTTCCCCTTCCTGCTCTATTATATGTTCCTGCTCCATTTGTATAAAATGTTGCCCCTGTTGGAATTCCTGCCTCAAATCTTCCTATATAAAATCCTCCATACGTATCTACACTTGTCTCATTTCCTCCAGTATCTTTCCAATCATTATATTCTACATATTGATATTGTTTTGATTTATATTCTGTTCCATCTTCATTTTTTTCATTCCATGTCTTTGCAAGTCCATTTTTACTTTCGTATGTCACTCCACCTTCTCCACATGGCACCCACACAAATTGATTTCCATCTTTACTATTATCTAAATCATCTCCATCTACATCTGATATTACAAATCCAGTATCTTTTGTTCCTCCTGCATAGTAAAATCCATTTGGTACTGGTATTATATGTCCTTCTCCATCTGCTACTGGCGTTACAGTATCTTCCCATTCAGCTCCTTCTGGTTTTGTTGTTTCTGTTCCTGCTGTCATTTTTCCTAAATCCGCATTATATATTTCTGCTATGTTTATTGTATATTTTCCATCTTCTGTTGTTAATTCAAATCCTTCTGGAAAGTTATCCCATTTTAAATC
>CANQES010000035.1 GCA_947595555.1 uncultured Clostridia bacterium
TATGAATGGACAGATATGTATGACAGAATGGCAAAAGAAGCAAAAGAAGAAGGATTTGACCATATTGCATATCTTTTTGAAGCGGTAGGACAAATTGAAAAAGAGCATGAAGAAAGATATAAGAAACTATTAGAAAATGTTGAAAATGGTTTAGTATTTAGCCGTGATGGAGACAAGATATGGAAATGTAGAAACTGTGGACATATAGTAATTGGAAAAGAAGCACCTGAAATTTGCCCAGTATGTAATCATCCAAGAGCATACTTTGAAATTAAAGCAGAAAATTATTAGAAAAATTAAGAGAGAAGGATTCGGGAAGGAAGGATTTGGGGACGGCCCCATAATCCTTATTTTT
The DNA here is from genome assembly GCA_947595555.1 of uncultured Clostridia bacterium. Classification (GTDB taxonomy): domain Bacteria; phylum Bacillota; class Clostridia; order TANB77; family CAG-508; genus CAG-269. Next base: position 356 of record CANQES010000035.1, read on the forward strand.
TATTTTAAAAATATTTATATGGTTATCTTAATAAAAAAATGAGGATTATGGGGCCGTCCCCAAATCCTTCCTTCCCGAATCCGTTCAAAATTTTTAAGGAGAGAAAGTAAATTATGCCAAAGTTTTTTGTAAAGAATCAAGATATAAATAGTAAGGACATAAAAATAATAGGTGAAGATGTAAATCATATAAAAAATGTATTAAGAAAAAAAGTGGGCGATAAAATAACGATTTGTGATGTTGATAATTCAAAGGACTACTTGTGTGATATTGTGATGCTAGAAAAAGAGATGATTATATGTAATAAAATAGAAGAGTTAGAAAGTGATGCAGAATCAAATATTAAAGTGACAATTTTTCAAGGTTTACCAAAGGCAGATAAAATGGAACTAATAATTCAAAAAGCGGTAGAGCTTGGAGTGAATGATATTACGCCAGTAGAAATGAAAAGATGTGTTGTCAAGTTAGATGATAAAGATAAGAAAAAGAAGGTAGAAAGATGGCAGAAGATTGCAGAAGTGGCAGCTAAACAGAGTGGACGAAATATAATTCCTAAAATAAATCAGGTAGATTCTGTAAAAAACATTTGTAATTTATGCTCAAAATATGATATAGTAATAGTGACATATGAAAATGAGAAATTTAATAAATTAAAACAGGAAATAGAAAAATTGAAATTAAAGCGAGAGGACATTTTGAAAATAGCTGTTTTAATAGGACCAGAAGGTGGAATTGAAGAATCAGAAGTTAAAATGCTAAAAGAAAGTGGAGCGAAGGTTGTAACTTTAGGACATAGAATATTAAGAACAGAGACGGTAGCATTAAATGTATTGAGTATTATAATGTATGAATTTGAATGAATTAGCTGAAAGGATTGATATAAAATGGAAAAAATAGATGTCAAAAAAAGCAAAATGCCAAAAGAAATGTCGCAGGACTTACTAAAGAAGATGTTGGGAAATATACTAAAGGCTGTAGGAATTATGTCATATTTTCTTATTTTGAATTTAGCTTATTCTAGTATGAAATTAGAAAGGCTGACAGGAGATATTGAGGTATTTGCAGGTGTATTTTTAGTAGCTGGAATTGTATTATTAGACATAGCATATAAGAAAGACAACGGAAGTACTGCAATAACAGGAATTGAGTGTTTAGTATTATCAATACATAGTTTGTTGATTATGCATGTGATAACATTATTTAAATATGACTTTAGATATTATTTATTAACTTCTGCTTATATTTTTTCTATTTATTATGTATTAAAAGATATTGTTATATATACAAAAGGAAGAAGAGATTATTTAAAAAGTTTAAGTGATATTGCTGATATTGTAAAAAAAGAAGAACCAGCTAAGAAGGAAGCAACAAAGAAATATGAAGAAGAAGTAAAAGAAGATGATATAAAAGAAACAGTCAAAAAAGAAAGAAAAACTAAAACTAAAAAAGTACAAGAGACCAAAAATGATAAAAACAAAACGAAAAAGAAAAAAACAGAAAAAGGCGAAACAGCCAAAAAAGAAACAAAAGTAAGTAAGACGAAGAGTAAAACGACAAAGAAGGAAGAAGAAAAGGCACCAGAAAAGAAAAAAAGAGGAAGACCAAAAAAAGAAGAGGTAGTTAAAAATGATTAAAAGCATGACAGGGTATGGCAAAGCCAGCAAAACTGAAAATGAAAGAGAATATCAAGTAGAAATAAAAAGTGTTAATCATAGATATTTAGACATATCTATAAAAATGCCAAGAGTTTTAAGCTATTTAGAAGAAGAAGTAAAAAAGGAAATTGCTTCACAAATAAAAAGAGGAAAAGTTGATGTATTTATTACATTTGAAAACAGTTCAGTAGAAGGAAGAAACATAAAAATAAACACAGAGATAGCTAAAATTTATGTTGATGAATTAAAAAAATTGGCAGAGCAAGAAAATATTTTAGCAAACATAGAAGTGACAGACATTGCAAAATTTCCAGATGTTTTAAGAATCCAAAATAATGAAGAAGATGAAAAAATTAAGCAAGAATTATTAGAAACAGTCAAAAATGCTACAATGACATTAATACAAATGAGAGAAACTGAAGGTCATAAAGTAGCAGAAGATTTGAGCAATAGAGTAAACACAATTCAAAATAAAATAAAAGAAATATCTTTACTTTCTACTGGACTTATTGAAGAATATGTAGTAAAATTAGAAGGAAGAATAAAAGAATTTTTAAAAAATCAAGACATTGATGAAACAAGATTAGCACAAGAAGTAGTTATATATGCAGATAAATGTTCTATTGAAGAAGAAGTAACTAGATTAAATAGTCATATATCACAATTTAAAAAACTTTTAAATTCAGAAGAGGCAATTGGAAAAAAGCTTGATTTTATAATTCAAGAAATGAATCGTGAAGCTAATACAATTGGTTCAAAAGCAAACAATTTAGACATTACAAATGGTGTAATTGATATTAAAACAGAAATAGAAAACATTAGAGAGCAAATACAAAATATCGAATAAGGAGTTGATGATATGCAATTAGTAAATATTGGTTTTGGAAACATTGTTTCAGCTGAAAGAATAGTGGCAATTGTAAGTCCAGAATCGGCACCAATAAAAAGAATGGTGCAAGAAGCAAAAGACAACAAAACAGCAGTAGATGCTACATATGGAAGAAGAACAAGAGCTGTATTAATTATGGATTCAGGACATATTATATTATCAGCAGTTCAACCAGAAACAGTTGGAGGCAGAATTGATAAAACAATGTCACAAGAAGATTAAAATTAAGCATAAATAAGAAAGGAATGATAAGAAAATGATAGTAAAACCAACAGTTGCACAATTATTACAAAAGGCAGAAAACAGATATGAATTAGTAATTGCAACAGCTAGAAGAGCAAGACAAATAGCTGCTGGAGATGAAACAAAAACAAAAGTAAAAGAAGAATCACCAGTAACCTTAGCAGCAAATGAAATAGCAGAAGGGAAGGTAACTATATGTTAGTCATATTGTCTGGTGTAGCAGGTGCTGGAAAAGACACAATAAAGAAAGAATTAATAAAAAGGATGGAACAAGTAGAATCACTTCCATCTTTTACTTCAAGACCAATGAGAGAAGGCGACATAGCAGGACAAACTTATAATTTTGTCAGCAGAGAAGAATTTGAAGAAATGATTAAGCGAGAAGAATTTTATGAGTATGATATTCATCATAATCAATATTATGGGACATCTAAAAAATTGTTAAATGAAAAAGTTAGAAGCGGAAAAATAATAGTAAAAGATATTGATGTTAATGGTACAGAACATCTAAAAGAATTACTAAAAAATGATACTAAAATAGTTACTATTTTTTTAAGAGTACCAAAGGAAGAATTAAAGAGAAGACTTGAAGCTAGAATAGACAAGCCAAGTCCAGCAGAGGTTATTTTAAGATTAAATAGATTTGACTATGAGGAATCTAAAATTAACTTATATGATTATGTATTAAAAAACGATGACTTAGAAAAAACGGTACAAATAGTAATGACAATTATAGAAAATGAACAAAGAATGGAAAAACAAAGCTGATGATAGCAGAAGTAATTATAAATAGAACTGCAAAGAAATTAAATAGAACTTTTGATTATCATGTCCCAACTGAATTGGAGGGACTTATTTTTGTAGGAAGTAAAATATTAGTACCATTTGGAAAAGGTGAGAAACTAGAAGAAGCCTTTGTAGTTGGACTAAAAGAAAAAACCAATTATGAAAATGAACTAAAGGACATTGCAAAAATAGAGGAACAACTAAAAGACGAACAAATTAAATTAGCAGAATGGATGTCAGAACGTTATTTTTGCAATATATCAGACTGTATAAAATTGATGTTGACCCCTGGAACAAGAACAAAAAACAAAGAAAATAGGACACAAGATAGAACAGCTAGACGTGTTTATTTAGCAAAAGATATTGAAGAGATAGAATTTGACATAGAAACAAAAAGAATAAAATCAGAGAAACAAAGAAAAATAATCAATTTTATACGTGACAATGAAGGTGTAACTATACCAGACATTGATATGTTTATTGATAATTCAAGAGCAAGTGTTAATACACTTGTTAAAAATGGATATCTGGACATAGTAGAAGAAAAAATAGAAAGGAATCCATTACAAAATAAAGATATAGAAGTAATCCAAAAAAAAGAAAAAAGCGAAAAATTAGTATTAACAGAAGAACAACAGAATGCTTATCAACAAATAGCTCAGACAATAGATGATAATAAATATGAGTCTTTTCTATTATATGGTGTAACAGGTTCAGGAAAAACAGAAGTCTATTTGCAATTAATACAGAAGGCAATAGAACAAAGCAAAACAGCAATACTATTAGTTCCAGAAATATCTTTGACTCCGCAAATGTTGGATCGTTTTATTGCTCGCTTTGGAAAAGAAAAAATTGCTGTTTTACATAGTAAATTATCAATAGGCGAAAGACATGATGAATGGGAAAAAATAAGGGAAAATAGAGCAAACATTGTAATAGGAGCAAGATCTGCAATATTTGCACCAATGGAAAATATAGGAATTATTATTATTGACGAAGAGCATGATAGTTCTTATAAATCAGAATCAAATCCTAAATATGATACTAAAGAAGTGGCAAAGCAAATAGCAAAACAAAATAAATGCCCATTGCTATTGGGAAGTGCAACTCCAGATATGAGAACATATTATGATACAATAAAAGGAAAAATAAAACTATTAACTCTAACAAAAAGGGCGAATGCATCTTCACTACCAACAGTTCAAGTAATAGATTTAAAACAGGAATTGGTAAATCGGAAACCGTTCTATGTTGAGTATGGACTTATATAATGCAATAGAAAACAATTTAAAACAACAAAGGCAGACAATTTTGTTTTTAAACAGAAGAGGATATTCTACTTTTATTATGTGCAGGAATTGTGGATATACTGTAAAATGTAAGAACTGCAATATAAGTATGACATATCATAGTTACGAAAGAAAATTAAAATGTCATTATTGTGGATATGAAGAAGAAGTTGTAACAATATGCCCAGAATGTCATAGTGATAAAATACGCTATTTTGGTACTGGAACACAAAAATTAGAGCAGGAAATTCATAAACAATTTCCAACGGCTAAAACAATTAGAATGGATGTTGATACAGTAACGAAAAAAAATTCTCATGAAAAAATATTAAATCAATTCAAAAATGAAAATTTAGACATTCTAATTGGGACGCAAATGGTAGTTAAAGGTCATCATTTTCCAAATGTTACTTTAGTTGGAGTTATAGCGGCTGATAGTTCACTTAATATTGATGATTATAGAGCAAATGAAAGAACATTTCAAATTTTAACACAAGTAGCACGGACGAGCTGGTAGAGAAAATTTGCCAGGTAGAGTAATAGTTCAAAGCTATAATCCAGAGAATTTTACTATACAGTGTGCAAAGAGACAAAATTATGAGGAATTTTATGACATAGAAATAGCCTTACGAAAACAGTTGAAATATCCACCATTTTGCGATATAATAGTAGTGAACTTTAATAGTTTATTAGAAGATGAAATAAAAAAATCAAGTCAATGGGTGTATGATTATTTAAAAAGCAAGCTAGATGAAAAACAATTCAAAGTCTTTAAACCAATGCCATCACCAATTGATAAAATACAAAATAGAATACGTTATCGAATTATTATTAAGGGACATATGACAAAAGAAGCAAATGCAATTCTGAATTCATGTTTAAAAGACATTTATGATAAAGATTTAAAAAGCACAAGAGTTATGGTAGATGTTAATCCTAATAATATGATTTAATAAAGATGGGAGAGGAGTAAAAATGGCAATTAGACATTTACGATTAGAAGGAGACGACATATTAAAAAAGAAATCAAGAGAAGTGGATGTAGTTGATGAAAAAATACAAATTCTAATCGATGATATGATAGAAACAATGCATAAATACAATGGAGTAGGACTTGCGGCAGTACAAGTTGGAGTGTTAAAAAAAGTAATTGTAATTGATTTATATGATGATAATGGCCCTATAGTTTTGATTAATCCAGTTATTCTTAAAACAAAAGGAGAACATGAAGTAGATGAAGGATGTTTAAGCTTTCCTAATCAATTTGCAAAAGTAGTAAGACCAGAAGAAGTAGTTGCAGAATATACTGATAGAGAAGGAAAAAGGATGAGAGTAAAGGCAAAAGAATTATTAGCTCAAGCAATATGCCATGAAGTGGATCATCTAAATGGAGAAGTATTTATAGATAAGATTATTCCGGGAACATTGGAATATGTAGAGCCAGAAAAAAACTAAAAAGACATAGAACTTTATTTAAAAGTTCTATGTCTTTGTAGTTTCGCATATAAATTAAGTAAAAGAAAATAGGAGGGCAAGAAATGGAAAAAACAGTTATAAATATAGCTAAAGGAGTTGTAATATCCTTAATAACTACATTTATATTATTATTTATATTTGCCGTAGTACTTACTTATACTGATGTAAGTGAAACTATAATAAATCCTGTAATTATTGTAATAACAGCAATTAGCATACTAATTGGTAGTTCCATTGGAAATATTAAAATTAAGAAAAATGGATTATTAAATGGAGCATTTATAGGTGGATTTTATATTCTTACGATTTATTTAATCTCTAGTATTTTAAATTGGACATTTGGATTAGAATTACAAAGTCTTATCATGATTGCAGTTGGAATGATATTTGGAATTTTAGGTGGAATTATAGGAGTTAATAAGAAGTAACATCACGATTCCAATAATTAATAAGATGTTGTTTTTCTGATTTAGGAACTAAATTCATACGAAAAGCAGATATTGGTTTGTCATGTCTGTAATAATTTTCTTCTCCATCTGAAGAAGCGGGTAGCCAACCTATATCTTTAACATATGCTTGATAAACAATTGAAAATTCTGAACTAGTATTTAGTCTAAATTGAATACCAGAAATTCCGTATAAATATTGTTTGGCAATATCACTTGGAATTGGGGTTGCTACATTAGAAGCAACAGCATTTTCTATATTTAATCCTCTACCACCTAATTGAGTAAAAATTTTCTTCTGATAACGAAGAGAATTTTTGCTTCCCATTGTAAACCATTCTGTATCAGAGGTAGGATTATAACCATGGTAATAAGGTAATTCTGAATATCTACAATTACCTTTGGCACCATCTTTCCAATGAGTGTATAGATATATTCTACCTTGTAATATAGATTCATTAATATCACCAGATAATCTCATATAAATATCTTCTGATTTACAAATTGAATTAGATGTTATAGTATTAGGTGCTGATATAGAACCGCCAGTTACAATAGTTTGACCGCTATAAGCATCGTAAGTTCCGTATTCAAGTAAAATGTTAGTAGCATTTTGAATATTTATAATGCCTTCAGAAGAATTTTGTGCATAATCCATAATTGGTAATGCATAAGAAATGTAATGAGAAAATTCTTTTGTTAAAGTGTGGTTATTGTTGGAAAGAGTCCAAGAAGATACTGGTCTGATTGGTTCATTAATTGTTAATTCTGCTATTGATTTTTGATTATTACTTGCTATTTCTTTGAAAGTGGCAACAGGTGGTATATTATCAATAGTTATATTAGTGGAAAAAATCTTTTTGTCATTTATTAATCCTGATTTATCTTCTACAATTCCTGAAGGGGTTATTATGGACAAGTTTCCATCTCCGATACTATTAGTGAATGAAAATTCGTAAATTTTTTCATTTTCATTTTCAGAAACGAGAGAAAAACTTTTGAAGTTGGGTGTAATCAGATTGTTTGCTACTTGAATTTGAAGAGTGTTTTCTGATAAATCATTTCTAATAATATTTCGTTCTGTTATTTTTATATGTCCAGAAATAATGTGCGTTTTATTGGCATATGTAGTGTAACCAATATTTGAGGTGGTAATATCGATTAAATCAATTACTGGTTTACAACGATCAATATTTAATTTAGCTACTAAATGAATGTCTTCTATTACATATTTAGCAAAAGTAATTGAAGTTGATAAGTAAAAAATGAAAATAAATATTAAAGATATTAAAATTTTTGTTTTTTTATGCAATAAGCATTCCTCCTTTTAAATTTATTTTTAATGGGAGAAACGAAAGAAATAAAAAGGTAGAAAATATAAATGTATTATATTGTAAAAAAATGGAAAAGTCAAGTAAGAAAAAATAAAAAAATTTTAAAAAATCGTTTACTTTTTAAAAAAAGTTTTATACAATATAGTATGAAAAAGAAAAATGTCAAAAAATAAGAACTAACAAAAGAGAATAGGAAGGAAGGAAACAATCCATGAAAATATTAATGTTAACATGGGAATATCCACCAAGAGTAGTAGGAGGAATTTCTAGAGTTGTATATGATTTATCTAAAACATTATTAAAAGATGGGCATGATGTAACTGTTATTACTTATCGAGATGGAGATACACCATATTTTGAAGATGACAAAGGAGTAAAAGTATATAGAGTAGATAATTACATGATAAATCCAAACAATTTTATTGACTGGATTATGCAATTAAATTTCAATATGATAGCGAAAGCAAATGAAATAATAGCAGAGCAGGGAAAATTTGATGTAATTCATGCACATGATTGGTTAGTAGCATATAGTGCAAAAACAATAAAAAATTCATATAATATACCAATTGTATCAACAATACATGCAACAGAAGCAGGAAGAAATAGTGGAATACATGATGAACAACAAAGGTATATAAATGACACAGAATGGATGTTAACATATGAATCATCAGAAGTAATAGTAAATAGTAATTATATGAAAAGTGAGTTACAAAGACTATTTGGATTACCATATGAGAAAATTAATGTTGTACCAAATGGAGTAAACTTAAATCTATTTAATGGAGTAGAAAGAGATTATAATTTCAGAAGAAAATATGCAATGGATAATGAAAAAATTATTTTATTCATGGGAAGACTAGTATATGAAAAGGGTATCCAACATTTAATTGCAGCTATGCCAAAAATATTACAAGGGTATCATGACACAAAGTTAGTAATATGTGGAAAAGGTGGAATGTTAGAAGAATTAAGACAGCAAGTAGATGCAATGGGAATTTCAAATAAAGTGTACTTTGCAGGTTACATGGAAGGAAAAGATGTACAAAAAATGTATAAAGCAGCAGACATATCAGTATTTCCAAGTACATATGAACCATTTGGAATTGTAGCACTAGAAGCAATGTTATCTGAAAATCCAGTAGTTGTTTCTGATATAGGAGGATTAAACGAAATAGTAGAACATAGAGTAAATGGAATGAAAACTTATTGTGGAAATTCGAATTCAATAGCAGACTCCATACTAGAATTATTGTACGATCATAAACTTTGCAGTGATATAACTAAAAAAGCAAAAAACAAGATAAGAAATGAATACAATTGGAGTAAAATAGCACAAGATACACACTTTACGTATCAAAAAGCAATATGTCAGTCTATGGCAGAAAAACAAAAAAGAGAATTGGAACAAGAAAGAGCTAGAAGAACAAAAAGAGGTAAACATGCAGAAAATGAAATTACTAACTTACTTAGCTTTAAAAAGCGTCAAGCTTACGCATAGAATTAAAATAGAAATACCACAAAAGTTAAACAAAAAATTTAATTTTTGTGGTATTTTTCTACAAATTTAGCAAAAAAATAGTGTATAATAAAAAGGGGAACAAAAAATGGAAACATTCAAATCAGGATTTGTAACATTAATAGGAAGGACAAATGTGGGAAAATCTACATTATTAAACTTACTCGTAGGCGAAAAAGTTGCTGCCATAGCTAATAAAGTGCAGACTACTAGGACAGCAATAAAAGGAATAGTAAATAGAGAAAATAGTCAAATTATTTTTATAGACACTCCAGGAATTCATAAACCAAGAACCAAACTAAATGAGGTAATGCTAGAAACTTCCTTTTCAAGCATTCCAGATGCAGATGTCATTTTATTTGTAATAGAAGCGACAAGTAAAGATATAGGCAAAGGAGATAGAATAATTTTAGAAAAAATAAAACAAGCAAACAAGAAAACAATCTTATTAATTAATAAAATTGATTTAGTAAAAAAAGAAACACTCTTAAATCTAATTGAACAATACAGCAAACAATATAATTTTGAAGCAGTAATACCTATGTCAGCAACAAACGCGAAATATAAAGATGTTATTTTAGATGAGATTGAAAAACATTTGAAAGTAGGCCCAGCATACTATGATATGGAAGAATATACAGACCAGACATTGAGACAATTGGCAGAAGAAACAATTAGAGAAAAGGCATTGAAATTATTACAAGATGAAGTACCACATGGAATTTATGTAGAAGTGGAAAAAATGCAAGAGAGAAAAAATAAAAAAGGAGAGAATATTTACGACATAGATGCAACAATTTATTGCTTAAGAGAATCACATAAGGGAATTATCATAGGAAAACAGGGAGACATGTTGAAAAAAATAGGAAGAGCAGCAAGAATAGATATGGAGCAAAATTTTGGTATAAAAATAAATTTAAAAACATGGGTAAAAGTAAAAGAAGATTGGCAATCAAATGATACTATTGTAAAACAATTTAAATTAAAATCCTAATATTGAATAAAAAATCCTTATTTAGCAAAAGATAAAATTAAAGGTAAAACTTTAAGAAAAAGGAGAGGAAAGCTTATGATTAAAAAGATTGCATGGGAAACCTTTAAAAATACAGGTGATATAAATGCTTTTATCGAGCTAAAAAAAATTGAAGGAATTGAAGAAAACTCATTAAATCCTTCTTTAGAAAAAAAGGAAAATATATCTTTTAATGAAAACTTAGAAAAATAAAGGAAATAAAAATGTCAAGTATAAAAATAAATGGAATAGTATTAGCAGAAAATAATATGGGAGATTTTGATAAAATGTTGACATTATTGACTCCGAACTTACGGAAAAATCTCGTGTATAGCCAAAGGAGCAAGAAGACCACAAAGCGCTCTTTTGGCCGGTACACAAATGTTTTGCTTTGGAGAATATTTACTTTATAAAGGAACTCAAACATATCATATAAATTCTGTAGAACCAATTGAATTTTTCTACAACCTTAGAGAAGATTTAGAAAAATTAAAATATGCTGTACATATTAATAAAATTATAAGAGATGTAACACAAGAAAATCAAAATTCTTATCGAGTATTGCAATTAGTATTAAATACGCTTTATACCATATCAGAAACAGATAAAAATTTAGACATGGTATTAGGCATATTTAAATTACGATTATTATGCATTTTAGGCTATACACCTAAAATAGAAGAATGTATTAATTGTAAGCAAAAAGAAAATTTATGTTTTTTTAGCATAAAAGACAATGGTGTAAAATGCCAAACTTGTGGAAAACTAGATACAAGTAGTATTCAAATTAGCGAGAGTGCATGGAATGCTATTAGATATACGGTAACTGCACCACCAAAAAAACTGTATTCATTTAACTTAAAAGAAGAGTCTTTAAATGAATTTGAGTTAGTAACTAAACTGTATTTTAATAATAAATTAGAAAGAGAATATAAATTAGACGATTTTAAAGTTTGACATTTCAAAAATTAATGTATATAATAAAGCCATAAAAGAGAAAGGAGCGATTTTTATGAAAATAAAAATAACAGGTAAGGAACTAAAGATAACAGAAGCAATAAATGATTATGTAGAAAGAAAATTAGACAGAATTAATAAATATTTTGAAGAATCAGAAGCAGAAGTTACTTTAAGAACAGAAAAAAATGAACAAATTGCAGAAATCTATGTAACAGCAAATGGAGAAAAGTACAGAGCAGTAACAGAAGATAAGGATATGTATGCTTCTATTGATAAAGACATAGATATATTGGAAGGTCAAATTAGAAAGTCAAAAACTAAAAAAGACAAAATGATGAAAGATGCTTCTATTAAAACAATGGAGACAGTTGACAGACATATTGAAGACATAAGAGATGAAATTATCAAAACTTCTTATTATGACATAAAACCAATGTTACCAGAAGATGCAGTTTTAAAATTGAAAGAAAAACCAACCCATAATTTCTTAGTTTTTATAAATTTAGAAACAGGAAAGGTAAATGCAATACATAAATTAAAAGACGGAAAAAATTATGGATTAGTAGAACCAGAGGCTTAGGATTACATTTATAACAAAATATTCTATTATGAAAAAATTCGTAATAGGATATTTTTTTGACTAATTTGCAATAATTTTATAAAGTATGGTATAATAATAATGATAATGATTTAAAAAGAAAGGCGTGATAGACGATGACAACAAAAATATATTCAATCGATGAAATAAAAGCAATATTATATGACATACTAAGTAATACAGAAGTAGAAAAAGCAATATTATTTGGATCGTATGCAAAGAAAGAACCAAATCAAAATAGTGACATAGATATATTACTAGATAGTAAAGGAAAAGTTAAAGGATTAAAATTTTATGCAATAATGGGAAAAATAAAGGAAAAATTAAATAAAGAAGTTGATGTCATAGAGAAAGCAGAGATAAATAAAAATTCAAAAATTGAAAAAGAAATAGAAAGAACAGGAGTAATAGTATATGAAAAGTAAAGATAGTGTGATATTAACAAAAATATTAACTTATATAAATGAATTAAAAGACTTCATTGATGGCTATAATCAACAAACATTTGAAAAAGACAAAAAAAACTATAAATGCATGTGTTTTTAATTTAAGTCAGATAGGAGAACTTGCAGGGAAAGTTAGTAAAGAAATCAT
>CANQES010000036.1 GCA_947595555.1 uncultured Clostridia bacterium
CAATGCAGTTCCTATTGCTATTAAAATTGGAGCAATAGCTTTTATGGTAGATACAAATCCTTCTGGCAATATATTTATTATTTCGCTTGCAATTCTAGGTAATAACTCAGCTGCCGCTTTTGCAATATTATTAAAAGCTATTTTTGCAGCTTCAACAAATTGATCAAATGTTCCACTTCCATTTAGAAAATTATCCCAAGCAGCTTTCATGGAGGCAACACTACCACTTATGGTAGCCTCCGCTTCTTTTGCAGTTGTACCAGTTATTCCTAATTCTTCTTGAATAACATGTATTGCTTGAAATACATCATTTAAATTACTAATGTCATATTTTACACCTGTTAATTTTTGGGCATCCAACAAAAGTCTTTCCATTTCTTCTTTTGTTCCGCCGTATCCTAATTTAAGATTGTCCAACATTGTGTAATTTTGTTTAGCGAAACCTTGATATGCAAATTGGATACTTTCCATTGAAGTTCCCATTTTATTTGCATTATCCGCCATATCTATTAAAGCCATATTAGCAACATCCGCTGCCTTCTCTGTATCTCCTCCCAAACTTTGAAGCAAACTTGCAGAAAAGCCAGTTACTGTTGACATATACTCATTTGCACTCATTCCAGCTGTTTTATAAGCGTTTTTTGCATATTTTATTAACTTTTCTGAACTAGATTTAAATAAAGTTTCTACTCCACCTATGTTTTGTTCTAAATCTGCATACGATTTAACAGCTGCTGTTCCTATACCAGCAACAGCTGTGGTTACTGCTGCTACTCCAGCAATTACAGCCTTCATTGCTGTATTGGATACTTTTTCTAGAGAATTTAACCCTTTTTCAAAACCTTTTGAATCTATTTTTGTATCATAAGTCAAACTTCCTGCTACTGCCATATTTCGTCCTTTCCAACGTAGACGAAAAAAGCACATAGATTTCTCTATATGCCATCATATAATATCTTTTTATTATAAATATGTTTCTAAATTATTTGCTTTTGCTAAATTAGGGCATTTTATTTTTAGCTGTTCTATAAACTTATTTAATCCTAATGTAGCACCTACTATTTCAACAGAAAATTCTTTTTCTTCCCCATTTGATATATAATTAAATACCAAGTATTTTTTGTATATGTTTTGTCTCTTTGTTCCTGTTCCGTCTAATCCTCCAATTATTGCTCCTATCGGCCCTAGTAATACTCCTCCAACAGTAGCTCTTTTTGCAACAGATTTATTTTTCTCAATCACTTTTTCGGTATCAACAATTTGCATTCCTAATATTTTAGAATATTCTAGATAAACTTTATTTTTTTTACCTAGTCTTTGTTGAAACTTTATTTTATCGTCTAATAATGTTGCTGAAATTGCAAAATTAACCGGATCATATATTGGTGTATCTTTAACACTACAAAAATTTATAGTAAAATTTCCATTTTTATCTTTATTTCCAAAAATAGCCATAATAACCTCCATTATACATTCCAGTTATATCTGCAGTTTTGATACACTGCTACACTTTTATGCTTAGTTTTTAATTGACTTTCAGAAACCATTTGATCATTAGTATTTTCGCTTCCATATTTAGGGCATTTCATATTAATTCCTCCTTTTATCTTATAAAAAGAGTATATCTTAATTGCCAAATATTGTCAAATTTTATTTTAAAGTTTCATACAATTTATTTAATCTTTCTTGCTCTTCAATCGGTAATGGCAATTCCCAATATTTTTTTAATTCTAACATATTTTTATCGTCGCCATTATATGCTCGATAGGTTTTTATTTTTTCAAATTGGGCGTCATCCCTTAACGATTTTAATAAAGCTCTAAATTTCCACCAGTGAACTTTATCATATGCCAAATCTATTCCATACTGATCATAAAAAGCACCGTAAATATATTCATCATCAAATTCATAGCTATAAATTTGTTTATTTCCGTTTTTTCCTCGTCCTTTTGTCTTATGATAATTATCTCTTCCGCATGTATAAAACCAAATCAATTTTTGACAAGCCTGTTTATATAAATATGGATTTTGTAGCAACTCATTATAATGGTGTTTAAAATATGGATAAAAATTTTTTAATCCATATTCTATTTTTTCTTCATTTGCAATTTTTTTATTTAATATTTTTTTTTCAAAAGATATCATATTTCTATAGTCTACATTTATTTTATATTTTCTTCCTTGTAAAAAAACAAAATAAGGTAGCCTATTAAACATAATCATATTAATATCTCCTATAACTTCTTCTATTATTTCTGTATTGATTCCTATTATAATTTCTTCTTTGCTCTCTATTCATGTTTTCTATCTTTTCTATTTTTTTAGTAACATTATCAACCGCATTAGTAACTTTTCCTAAAACATTGTCTGTCATTGATTTTGCATATGTTTCAAATATGCAACCTAATATATTTAACTCTATGTTTATGTCTAATTCCTTATATCCATCTTTTTTTCTTTTTTCATTTATTTTATCTAGCGAGCCTTTTCCTAATATATTTTCTATTTGTGCTTCTACTTCATTTAAATTATTTCTATCTATCTTTTCATACTCTTTTACATCTTCTAAATTTTCAATTTCAAAAACTAATCCATATAATTCAATCTCTACACTTTTATCAGTATCCTCATATCCAAAACTTAATCTTTTTTTATCTCCCATTTCCTTCTCCTTAATATAATTAAATTTAATATCTACCTTAATATCTATTCGTTTGGCGTAAATTTTTTCGTTGTCACGTTAAATGTACCGTATATAAAATCTCCACCTTTTAATGAACCAGTTATTTGTTTTTGCTCTCCAGCAGCACCATTGCATTCAGTAATTGAACAAGTTTGTCTTATTTTTCTTGCTTTGAATGTATTTTCTTGTTCCTGTACTGGTTCCCATAAATTTACTATGTAATGATCTATATCTAAATCTGGGGTTACTTTTCTCTCATAAAACAAATTATACATGTATTCAAATACTTTATCCCCTTTTACCATATCCATTGTGATTGGAAATTCATTTGAAAATCCAGTTATCTTTGTTACTTTAGATTTCTGGTGTATATATTGTTTTTCAGATTCAGTTGGATTTGAACTTTCTGTCATTTCTGTTATAACTCCACCAAGAACAATTTCATCTTCTATTCCAAAGTAATGAGCTTCGTCATATTCCATGACATCTTTTAATTCTTGTTCCATTTAAATTCCTCCTTTAATATTAAAATAAAGCTGTAAATAATACACACTTATAAGACCGTTTTTCATCCGTCTCGTAAGTTATGGCATTAGCACAGCTTATTTGTTTTACTTGTTTATTTTTTAAAATTGGATAGTTTCTTGCGTGATTCTGTTTATCTATCCAATCACTTAAATTGTCTAACCAATCAAGATTATTTAATCTTTGTATATCATCTTCACTATAAGATTTTAAAAGTAAAATATATTGATATTGCCTATACCATCCTTTTTCTGTTATATATTTTAAGGGTAAGCTCTCAACTCCACTTCTTTGCAATGCAAGAGTTTCGCTTTCTTCTGGAAGTTCTTCTGTGTGTATCATTTCCGCTATTTCTTTAATTGGCTCATATTGTAATAACCAATTGTTTATAGCTTCTGTTATCTTATCTTCTTTATCCATCAGATATCCTCCTCGCATAATTTGCTGTCTGATTTAATATATTATCTTTTTTATCAGCCTTCATTCTTTCAAATGGATGTGCTCCTCTTAAAGAATCACTGTGATAAGTTAAATTTTGACTTGTAAGTACTTTTCTTTCTCCTCTTTTTGCCCAAGGGCTTTTACTAATTGTCCCTATCATAACTTTTCCACCCGCTTGAAATTGGGCATAATTCACATTTATAATCACTCTTCCACTTCCATATCTTGAAGCAATTGGAATAGATTTTGATTGTGCTCCAGTCTTAAAAGACACATATCTTTGTAAGTGTTCTGCTACTGTTTTATCTAGAAATGTTTGTACTTTTCCTTTCTCCTCTAACCCCAATTCCTTATAAATAGTTTGTAATGGCTTTGTTTTTATGATTAAACTCATTATATTGCACCTATCTTTATATGATTTAATTCTTTTATGTCTTTGTCATTAAATGTAAGATCATTAATAGAAGTTATTTTATGGACATTATCTTTTCCATATTTTTCGCTTAACTGTGTTATAGGTGTATTTTCTCCTATAACATCATCTACTTCTTTATTTACTATCACATCTCCTTTTGACGCAAACCATAAAGAATTATAGTTTTTAATATCAAAAATTCTAATAAGGACATTCTCAGTCGAATTTAATCCGTTTTTATTATGATTCAATATGCTAGTATTTCTATAACTAGCTTCCTTAATATACCTATCCCATTTTTTTTCGTTTTTATGATATATTGTTATATTTCTCATCGGAAAATCTTCCATAACAGTCCTCCTATAAATACTTTGTCAATTCATCCGGTAAATTAGCTAATGCCTCTGACTTAGAACTTTTATATTCTTCATTAGATAACAATTTAAAAGTTTTATTTACTCCATCTATGGAATAAGAAGTAATTTTTTTATCATCACATTCTTGTTTTCTAAACATTAAATCAGTTAAAGCACAAGCAGTATATTTCAACTGTTCTTGTGCTTCTTCTGACAAATTTTTTATTTTCTCTTCTGTAAGTCTGGTATTAATGTTATTATCAATTTCCCTACTTGCTTTTAAAACTAGTGAATTAAAAGATTCTTCTGGCAATGTTCCAAAATATTTTTCTTTATAATATTTATAGTCAGCATATACCATTTTAATCAACTCCTAGTTAGTTTTGGCCTTATTTTTGTCAGCTTTTTTAGACGTTTTAGTTTTGGCCTTATTTTTGTCAGCTTCAAGTTTTGCTATTTTTTCTTTTAGTTCTTTGTTTTCTTTTTCTAGGTTTTGCTCTTTAAAAGAATAACCTATTCCTACTTTTTTACCCATGCTTAATTTCCTCCTTTTTGATTTAAAGTTAATCCTGTTAGGTCTAAAATTTTTGTTGTTTCTCCATTTTTTAGCGTGATTTTTTGTGTATTTGAATGTATTTTACTTACTAAAAAATAATCTTCACTGTTTAACGTTACTGTTCCTTTTTTCTCTGATTCTGATAATTCAGCTATTACCGAATCTCCATTTTTTGCTTCTTCAATTTCAATTGCTAGAAAATTTCCTTCTGCACCTTCTTCGAATCCGTTATATCCTTCGACATATTTCAAAGTGCCTTTTACTTTATTTTGGTCAAACTCTATATTTTCTTGTAAGTCCGATACATCCTTTCCGTATACTTGCATTTTAGGCTCAGCTACAGTTACTGTTTTTTGTGGTCCTACACTACTTTTTTTTTTGTGAGATAAATGAATACCAGCTGCTTTGTTTTTGTAATATTCATTTAATCCATATAATCTATATAGCCATTTATAGTTATCGCCTTCTTGGTCTTGATCAGGAGTAAATACTTTCATTTTATTATGTTTTGTATACTGAAGTAATGCTGGTTTATGTATAATCATAAAGTTTATATCTGTTGATCCTTCTCCCTTCTTAAATCCCCCTACTCTTTCTCCGTCATCATCTTTTCCGCTCAATAATTCAATTTCAGTTTGAAATCTTGATTGTGGCACTGTTTTTACACTAGCAAATTTACTTAAAAGGTCTTTAGATTTATAGGAATCCATATCTCTTACCATACCTAATAATATAGATGTGATTCTTAAGTGTCTTTCAGATTCTGGAACTTCATCATCTGTCATTTTATCCCATGCTGCTGCAATTGCTTTATACACTGCTTCTCCTGAGGCAAGTTCTTCTTCTTTATTTGATATTTCTGGTATCGCAGAATAAGCTGCATATCTTACTGCATCAACTTCTGGTATAACTTTTGTTCTTAAAAATTCAGCTGATACATTGCCTAAAATTACTCCTCCTGTTTCCTCATTATCTATCATATCAGTTTGTAATTTTCTTCCTCTCTCATAATTGAATTTTTTAGTTTCGCTAGTTAATTTTATATCTCCAGCTAAATAACCGCTTTTTCTATCAAAATCTCCTAGTCCATCCATTTCTAATATAGGTATAATTATTTCGTTAGCATTTTTCCCTGCTTGTACTAATTTATCACTCATATCGAAATCACTTGTTGTTGATTCTTTTTTATAAATTTTGTCTAACAACTCTGGTGCATGTTTTTTAAATAATTCTATTGAATTTGGCATTTTTATTCATCCTTTCTTTTTTTATTTTTTTGTTTCTTCCGTTATTCCCATAGCATCTTCAAGTTCTTTTAAATCATTGTCGTTAGTTTTTTGTTTATGTTCTCCTCCTAGATTGATACCACTGTCTGTACCATCATTACCTTCTTCAAACAAAAAAGGATACTTTTCTTTGACATCTTTAATTTGTTCATCGACGCCACTTACTACGTATTCTCCTTTATCATTTTTTTCATATTTAATTTTTTCTTTGTCTAATTTGCTAAAAACTAAATCAAAATCTTTAGCTCCTTTTACAGAACTTTTTAATGCGTTGGTCTTTTTAAAATCTTCAACTTCTTTAGATCCTTCGGATTTGCCTTTTTCATATTCTTCTTTTTTTATAGCCTCAATATCAACCCCCTCAGCCTTTTTTATTTTTTCGTTTAGATCTTCGATTAAAGCATTTTTCACTTTTAAATCATTTTTAATGCCCTCTGTTTTCGCTTTTTCATTGTTGATATCATTGCCATTTTCGTCTAAAATAGACTTTATAATACTTTTTTTGGTGTTATCCTCCATTTCTAAATCTTTGAATAAATTTTCTAAAAACTCTTTCTTCATAATTAATATCCTCTCTTTCTACGATTTGTTGACGCGGTTTTTCTTCCGCTTGAATTTGATAATATTTGCTATTTTTAACGATGTATGCCCACCCTTTAGTTTTTTCTCGCTAACTACCAAAAAAACGCAATAAAAAAAAGAAGCTCGTCAGCTCCTTATATATATTATAAAAAATTAATAACTATTTTATTACTTTCTCTATATCTTCATGTTTTATTGTATCAGTTTCATATTCTGGATATTCCCCTGTGTTATCCATAAGTATATCTGCTTCATATGCTTTTCCTGGTTCGTATATTTCTACTATTTTTGCTTCTTTCCCATTTTTTAATTTTACTGTATCATACATTTTAATTTTCATTTTTATTTCCTTTCTTCCATTCTTTAGATGTTACATAGGCACTGGTAAGTCTTGTTTCTCCCGTTTTCTTGTCTATTATCCATGCCGTTTTTACATTTGCAATTTTCCCGTTTTCGCCTATTAAAGTCATTAGAATTTCATATCTTTTTCCAAAGCCTTTATCTTCTTTTTCAATTGCATTGTATTTATCTATATTATTATAGATATTTTTTATTAATTTATCACTATTATTTAAATTATATCCTAATGCTTTTTCAAATGCTATTGCTTTATTTTTATCTTTTTCTAAATTAAGAGCATATTGCGTAAATTTTTCTTTTGGTATAACAGCTTCTTTGTAATTTGGCAACTTTATTATACTACTTTTTGATAATTTTGTCGAGCTATAATTGCCTATTCTAACTCTATTATAATCTTTTTTCAATCCTGTTTCATTACAAAAACTTGTTAATTCCTTTTGCAACTGACTTAATTTTACTTTATCTACTGTTGTATCTATATTAGATCTATCTAATATTTGTATTTTCCTTTTTTGATTTCTTATATTATTCTCTATTTGCCTTTGTTTTTGAGTAGCTTCATAATAAGGAACTTTTTTGCCATTCATACTTACTGTTGCATTTTTAAATTGCTTTAATTCCTTGTTTGAATACATGGGTTCTGAAACCCCTAATATTATTCCATAATAGCTATGTCTACAATTGTTTTCTTTCCATAAATCTTCTACATCTTTCCATAATGGATAGTTTTTACTTATTTTGGTTTTATGATTAATAGCATATTGTTTTCCTTGTGCCTCTGCATGAGTTGGTCTTGCACCTATATGTGCTGATACTTCATAACCATCACATCCAAGATATTCTTCGATATTTCTATTTATTTCATTAGCTGTTTGTTGTATTCCTCCTAAAACATTTCTTCTTACTGCTACCTCCAATTGAATATTCCTCCCAGCCTTGTCCTTTAATGTTACTCCTTTATTAGCTAACTCGTGAACAGCAGAATTGATTGCCGAATTATAATCAAAAGCACCAGATACTACTTTCCCATATGCTTCATCAACTGCATTTACATACATTTGCTTGCTTTGGAAAGCTATTGTGTTTGTAAGATTCTTTAACGTTCTATTTGTTTGTTTTAAACCCTCATTCAGTATTTTATACTGTGTTTCACTTAATTTAAAAGGTTTATTTCTATATTGATATAATTCTTTATATCCTTGCATATCCTCTTTTGCCATATTTTCATATAATTTCATTAAGGCTTTTTTTGTATCTGCTGTTAACAGTGACGTTTTTCTTAATGCTTCATTGAATATTTCGCTTCCGTTCGTTTGTAATAGTATTTTTAATTGTTTTTTTGTTGTAGACGTTATATTTTGCATTTTAGAAATCCTATCTATTATATCAGCTGTAATTTCTATGTTTAATTTATTATAAAGTTCAACAACATCATTAAATTCTATCAAATTTAAATATTCTGGCGTTAGCATGTTTTACCTCATTACTCTTCTCCTTCAATATTTTCAATTTCCCTATTCGCAACCATTGCTTTTGCTGTAGCTTCATCTTCTCCATAGAATTTTACTCTATATTCCCATTCTTGTCTTATACCTTGTGCAATATCTTGTCTAAATTCTGCTTTTGCTGTTTCTGTGTCTACCATAAATCCATCTTTGTCGGTTATTTTTACTATACAATCTTCTGTAACTGGTTTTTTAAATAAAATCCTTCCTAGTAACAAAATAGCTTTACCTATTCCACAAACAAATTCATCTACATTTTTACGATGTTTATTCGCATTAGAAATCAAATCTTGTCTATCCCCCACATATTGCGTAGCCGTTACAATTGAATGTCCGTTAAATTCATAATATCCAGTACCTAATCCTACTTTAAATCCAAGTACGTTTAACGCAAATTGTATTCCTTGCGTATCTTCCTCTACTCTTAAAGCTGGATTATATTCTGTTATGGCTGGATCGTCTTTTAAGTTCTGCATTTCGTCTCCGTATGTTCTCCATTGCTGCTTCATAATGTCATCTGGATACATATCAACTTGTTCTTCTCGCACATTTCCTTTACTATCTTTTACCTGAACTGTTTTCTTATTTACAATTTTTTTATTATAAAATACCTTTTTGCCGCCCAAATAAAAGTCCATAACAAAATTGTTCCAACAAATATCACATGCTTTTAATTGATCTATAGCTGATCCATAAACACTAAATCCTAGTCCGTTTACAATATTGTAATTTCCATCAATAGCATTTGCTATGGCAGGTTTTAAAATACTAAATAAAGGCACATTCGAATTAATCGTATAATTCTTTGCTATACCTTTCTTGTCTATTTCTTTGCCTTTTTCATCTATGTAAGTATTGCTGATCTCATATACATCTTGTTCTAATTTACTTTTATATTTTAATTCATGTATCTCTATGTAATATTCTTTTTTATCGCCTTCTATGTTTTCACTCACTATAGCCACATCAATAATACTTCCATGTTCTACTCTTAAAGGAATAATTTGACTCGCTCCAACATAAATAATATCTAACTTCGTCCTTTTGTTCGCAGACAACCTTCCTTGCTTATCTACTGTAGCATTTTTTACTCTGACTATAGCTCCTGCAGTACCACTATACATTGCTTTTTCTATTGCTGTAGGTAAATCTTTATAAACTTTTAATACTTTTAATTGTTTGGTTAAATATTCATTATTTGCTTCTGTTTTTTTCTTTGTATCTGCTTCTGTTACTATTTCATCTCTCTCAGTAAACAATATGCTAGCCCAATCTTCTGCAATTCTTTTTGCCATTCCTAATCGATATAATTTTCTTTCTGTTCCGCTCTGATCATGGTACTTATGAAAAGCTACTTCATCTCTCCACCAAGATTCCCATAAATTTATAAAATCATAATACTTACTTGATACTTCTTTATATCCTTTTTCCTTTAAAAATTTTAAAACTGTATCATTCATTTTAAGCTACCTTTCTTAAATAATAAGATATTTCTTCAAACCAATATTCAAATGAATAAACAAAACTATCTAAACTATCAATGTCAGATGTTTCTCCATCGTCTATCCATCTATCATCTTTTGCTTTTTCGTCAAACAATGCTGTTTGCAAAGCCTCTATGATTGTTCTGGTTTGTCCATCTATAAAACTTAATTTTTCTAAATTTAACAATCTATTTATTATTTCAATTCTATCTTTAATAGCTGTTTTTACACTGTCTTGAACTATTAAATTTATTTCATTTTCCATTAACACGCCATTCAAAGAATTATTCAATACTTGTTCCGCGCTATCTGCAAAAATAAAAGATACAGTCCCATATTTGTCCTGTATCTCTTTTATGAAATTTATTATCCATCTAAATACTTGTTTTGTATTTGTCCCTGTTGCTTCCATAGTATCAGATTTCAAACACTGAACCGAACTAAAATCTCTACGTATTTTTGTTGCTGTAATACTATGTTTTGACTTATTTCCTCCCCAATCAATTCCTATGCTAATAAATGAATTTAACTGTATATCTCTTGTACTATATTTTCTAAAATTATTTGCAATTTGCTTAAAAATCAGACCTTCTGCATTACACCATTGTCCTAAAATATATCTATTATAATATACTGTTCCTTGATATTCCTTACATAACTCTTCTACATATTTTTTAGGTAAAAAGGGATTGTCAAATATCGTGTAATGCTGTAAAAATAAATCTATATCACTTTCTAGGAACTTTTTTATAAAATGGGTTCTGCTTTGTGGGTTACCGCTTGCGTCGCAGCAGCTATATTCAAAACTAAGTCTTGATTTTAACAACTCAAATACTTCTTTGTTTATATCTACTATTTCATCTATATATAAATATTTTATTCTTGGCCCTCTAAATCTACGGACCATACCTATATTGTCAGCACCTATGCAATAAACCTTTTGCCCAAACATCATTGAAGTATTATCACTTCCGATATCAGATACTAGGTTTCCCCAAATTTCTTGAAGAGGCTCTATTACATTTCTTTGAATAGTTCCTTTCGATACACCTACAATAAAAACAAGTCCAAGCTTACCTAGTCTTTCTATTATTCTGTTCGGAATCACATACTGAATATCTATATGCGTTTTTCCACATTGAGTTGCTCCAATTTTTATATTCCATCTATGATTAGCATTTTTTATATACTCTGCTTGTTTGTGGCTAATTTCTATCATTATCAGCCACCTCTTTTATTTTTACTAATATTTCTTTTACATTATTTATTTTTGTTTTATCTTCATCTTCTTTGTTGGTTAAAATATCATTTAAGTCTTTAAGTGCAGAGGCTAACATTTTTAATCCTTGTCTGTCAACTATTCCGTTCGTCATTTGTATTTCTTCGTTTTCGGTTATAGTTTCTTCTTCTGGCTTGCTAACCTTATAATTATATTTTACAGTTTTTGTCTTTTTCTTGTTTTTTACTATGTAGGTTTCTAGTTGGGAATTTGCTTTTATTACATTAAGTGCTAAATCATTTGCAATTGTTCTTAAATTCACTATTTGTTGTGCTTCTTTTTCTGATTCTTTTTCGATGGTCTTTTCTATCGTTTTTGAACTCTTTTTTAACTCTTTTTGAACCTTTTTTTTGTTCCAACCTTTTACTGCTTGTTGAACGCTTCCGTTTCTTTTTATTCCTTTAGTTTTTAAAAAAGCACTTACTGATTTGTAATCACTTAATATATATTCTTTTTCTAGCTGCTTCCAATCATATTTTGACATCTCCCCACCTACTTATTTTTTTTAGTTTCTACTTCTTTACCTTCTTCAACATATCCCTTTGCTTTTAATTCATTATATCTTTTATCTTCTGCTCTAAATTTTGTTTTACCATCTGCCTCGTAATGCTTTAAATTGTTCTCCTTATCATTAAAATCTCTTAATACTTTTCCTTCTAACATAATTTATTACCTCCAACTAATTTATTTTTCTTCCACAATATGGACAATACTTAAAATTTGTCATTTCTATTATATCTTTATATTTTAGTCTTACGCTTCCATTTGGTTTCAAATACATAGATATTTCTTGTTCATCAAAACATTGAACATACTTATCTTCGTGCCAACCATTACATTTACAACACCCTTCATTTCCCATAATTTATTCCTCCATCTCTTTCTTAATTTTATCAACTATTTCGTTTACAAAATTATTGCTACCTGCAACTATTTCGCATATATCTTCAAAGTTAAATTCTTTTTCATGTTGATTATGTCCATACTCCCATAACCATACATGAGTTAATTCATGTTTCAATGTTTTTAATATGTTAGCTTGATTTTCTAACAACAATATTTCTTGAGTTTTATATGTAGTTGATCCTAAATATCCATTATTTTTCATTTCATTATTCATAGTAGCTTCATCAACTATTTTTATAATCCATTCTGTACCATTTATTTTAAACTTCATCTTTCAATTCCTTTCATGATCGGCTTATTTCTATTTGCCGTGATATACATTCTTACCTTGTCTTTATAGCCTTCTGTTTTTTCTTCTCTGTCATAATAACAACAACATAAAGAGCCATCTATTTTTCTTCTAAGCTCACATAAATTTAAGTTCCTATTTTTACATGTAGGACATATTACTCTTTGATATGTATCATATATTGTTTCATTTGTTTTCATAGGCTTTACTCCTTACTGACTATAATAGGCATTCTCTGCATCCATTCTTCATACATAATCGTCTATTTCTCTCCTTTACAAGAAAATTTAATTTGACACAATTATTCATTTTCTTTTTTATTTTTATTGGTCTAGGTCGAAGGAGTCGAACCTTCAATCTCAGGTGTCCAAGACCTGTATCTTACCATCAAGACTTGACCTAGATATTAGAACTCGCTAGGTCAGTTCATAATAAAGTATAATGGTGTATATAAAAGGAGGCTACCGATAAACATAGCTTTATATTAACC
>CANQES010000037.1 GCA_947595555.1 uncultured Clostridia bacterium
GTGTAAAGGATTGGTATCATCCATCTTACAAATGCAGTGTTCATACTTCTAATGTGCAAACTAAGACATATGCCCACTACGATACGGCATCTTGCGTACCTAAAACTGCTAACCAGACATGTAATGTTTCTGTACAAGTTAAGTGTAATGGTTCAGTGAGCAATAAAGTTACACAAAAAACTGGACAGACAAGTTGTACAGCGAGTGTTACTAACTATGTGTCTAGTCAATCAGAAAATGTACCTTGTAGTGGTAGAATAACTGATAATACGACACAAAGAACTGACAATCATCCATGTACACATAGTAAAACAGCACCTCACTGGTTTACACCTTAAAAGTTTTAAGCATGACGACATAGTATAAAAATATAAAAATAAAAATCGACTATGACACAAAAAATCATAGCCGATTTTTTGATAAAAAGATGTTCATTAATTTATTACAAATAATTTTTGTCATAAATTTATTTCTTGTTAAATATATATGATATAAAGAAAAAAGAAGGAGGGAAACTAATGGTTTTAGAGACAGTAAATGAAAATTTATGCGTAAATAAATTAATTGCTACAAAAAAGGACATCTTGGTTATAGAAGGAGACATGATAGTTCCAGATTCCAAACCTGACATTTTGAATACGATTTGTACAAGTGGTATAGTATGTGTATATAAAAAAGAAGTCTTAGATGAAAAAGTTAGAATTGATGGAAATATTCATACTTGTATTATGTATTTAGCAGATGATACACAAGATAAGATAAGAGGACTAAACACTAATTTAGACTTTTCAGAAGTTATAGTTGTTCCAAATGCTAAAGATGGAATGGAATGCAGTATGCAAACAAAACTAAAATCAATTGAATGTAAGGTAATTAATGGAAGAAAAATTGGAATAAAAGCTACTTTAGAAGTAGATTTAAAATTATACTCAAAAGAAGAAGTACAAATAGTAAATGACATTCAAAATGCACAAGGAATACAAATGAAAAAAGAAGACTTAAAGGTTAATTCTTTAGTTGGAATGGGAGAAAACAAGATTTATACAAAAGACAACATTTCAATTGATAAAATTGATAATTTAGCTGACATATTAAAAAGCGATATTAGTATTGTAGGGAAGGATGTAAAAGTAAGTTATAATAAAATTTTGGCAAAGGCGGAAGCTAGAGTAAAATTAATGTATTTAACAGAAGATAATCGAATTAATCATATTGATACAAAAATACCAATTGTAGGGTTTGTTGATATTCCAAATGTAGCAGAAGGAAACATTTGTGATTTAGAATATGAGATAAAAAACATGATTATCAAACCAAATGCACCAGAAGAACACTCTATTTATATTGAACTAGAAATGGGAGTAATGGCAGTTGCTTATGAAGAAAAGCAAATTAATTTAATTCAAGATTTATATAGTCCATGTGAAAATTTAGAGTTTAACAAAAAGAAAATAACAACAATAACTAACAAACAAAATCAACAAGAAATGAAACAAATTAGAGAAACTATACAATTAGAAGGAATGGAAAATAAAAACATAATTGATGTAGATATTACACCAAATGTTGAAAAGAGAGAAAATATTGGTAATCGTATTATTTATACATGCAATTTAGAGCTTAACTTTATTTTATCAGATCCAGATTTGCAAGTAGATATACGACATGCTAAAATATCGTTTGAATATATGGTAGATAATGTTGGAAATGCCGAAAATGTTAATGAAAGATTAGATATTGATATAGTTAATCAAGATTTTATTATACAAAATGGTGGTATGATTAATACTAATATAGATTTAGCAATTAATTGTAATAGATACGAAAATACTAGTATGAACATAATGAATGAAATTCAAACAAATGGAGAAAGAGAAGTGCAAGATTATAGCATTATTTTGTACATTGTAAAAAAAGGAGATACTTTATGGGATATTGCTAAAAGATTTGGAAGTACAGTGGACGATATTGTAAGAACTAATGGCATTGAAGATGCAAATAGAATTAAT
The DNA here is from genome assembly GCA_947595555.1 of uncultured Clostridia bacterium. Taxonomy (GTDB): domain Bacteria; phylum Bacillota; class Clostridia; order TANB77; family CAG-508; genus CAG-269. Next base: position 2,010 of record CANQES010000037.1, read on the forward strand.
CAAGGACAAAAATTATTTATCCCACGCTATGTAAAAATGGGAATTAGTTATGCATAAAATTTATTCAAGACCAAGAATACGTATTCCTAAAATTTTTATACAGCCACGAAGGAAAATAACAAATCCCAAAGTAAAAAAAATGTTACCTGTAATCTGTATTTTAACTATAGCTTTTATTACTGTAAAATTTATTTTAGACGCCATTCTACCAGTTTTTGATACAATGTGCGAAAATAAAGCATCATCAATAGCAACTCTAATTTCTAATGAACAGGCTACAAATGTAATGAAAGAACATTCTTATGACGAATTTTTTGCTATAGAAAAAGATAATGAAGGAAATATTAGCATGATAAAATCTAATATAGTTCCTATAAATGAAATTACCTCTGATATAGCAAATAAGATACAAGAAGATATGAGCAGTAAATGTAGAGAAAAAATTGAAATTCCGATACGGAAGCTTTACAGGATTTAAGCTATGGGCAGGAGAAGGACCACGGAATAAAAATAAGCATATCCACGTCAGGGCAAATAGAAACAGATTTAAAGAGTGAATTTATCTCAAAAGGAATTAATCAAACTTTACATCGAGTGTATCTACAAGTTAAATGCAACGTAGATATAGTAACTCCATTTGATAGTATTGAAAAAAATATTACAAATCAGGTATTATTAATGGAAAATATAATAGTAGGAAAAATACCAGATACTTACTATAATCTTGAAGGTATGGAGAGTAGTGGAGATACATTAAACGTATTACAATAAGGAGAGCCTAAAATAAAGGCTTTCTTTTTCATTCATTCTTTTTTTGAATTTTGTAATAGCAAATTTAAAATTTGGGGATAAATAGTTGTAGCATTTTGTTTCCAATTATCTATAATACGTTTAGACATATTACGAGAACCTGCATGAGTTTTTACCTCAAATATGGTTTCATTATTTTCAACAATTTTACATTTTATAATATATTCATTTTCATTTTTAGGAATAAACTCTGTTACAATAGAAGACTCTTCTTCAATATTAGAAAGTTCTTCAGCAAAAACATGGTCAGCCTTTAATTTCATAATACCTGGTAATACATCTTTGGTAAGAATATAAGCATCTTTGCCTTTAGAAGTTATTTTAATGACTGGTTCTTTTTCTTTTGTATAAGTACCTACTAAATTGGAATCAATTAAATCTGTAATGATTTGTTTAAAATAAAAGTAATTAATGTTATTAATAGAAGTAATAATTTTAAATAAATCATCTTGCTTAATTTCAGCATCTATGAGATTTAATAAATACAAGATTAACACCTTATTTTCTGCCAAAGTAGTAGAATTATCTGAATTTGAACTCATATAGACACTCCTTACTTTGATTTTTTATTGATTATATCACAATATACAAAAAAAGTAAATCAATTTATTGCGGAAATAGGAGGAAAGGAAATAGGGACGGCCCCATAATCCTAATTTTTTTTGATAATTAGGATTATGGGGCCGTCCCTATTTCCTTTCTTCCTTTTTTTGCATTTTTTTTAATAAAGTGGTATAATATAAGTGTATGGAAAAATGCAAAGGAGGAATAATTATGGAAGGAAGAGCAGAGTTTTTAAAAAGAAATGAATTTAAAGGAGACATAAAATTACCTGATATTAAAAGAGGAGAATTACCATGTGAAAGGTATAAAAGAAGAAAAGCTGAAAGGCAACAGCAAATCAGAAGAAGAATAGGAATAGCAGCACTATCAGGACTTATTGCATTTGGAAGTTTACGAACATATATGGAATATAGGGATAGCAAAAATACATTAACATTAGAACAAGCATTAGAAAATGGGCATACATTAGATGATTTAGGAATTAATAAAGATATAAAAGACAGAATAGAAAACATAGAAGACATGCTAGCAGATGAAAATATAAAGAATGAAGAATTAATTGAATTATCATCAAAAATTGAAGCAGTACAAATGGACGTAATAAAAAATAAGTTATCAGAAGTTTTAAATATAGCACCAAGTGACATTAGATTAATACCAACTGATGAAGATAAAAGGGCTTACATAGATGTAAAAAATATTGGAATATTTGAAAGGGATTCTGCTTTAGATGTATTTGGCAAACAAAAAACTATTTCTGATGATATATCAAACTTTATAGACGAGATTGCGGACATGCAAAGGACTAAGGATATTATACAAAACGAAGATATTGATAGAAAAGACATTATAAAAACTTACAAAAAAGCGATAAAAGAAACTAGTAAATTTGCAGCAGGACATATGTATGGATTTGATAAAATTAACATGAAAACTATAAGAGTATCAGAAATGGAAAAAGCGAAAAAAGAAGCAGAAAAGAACCAAGAAAGAGATTTTTAATTAGATAGGAATGCATAAAATTACCACTCATTGCAAACAATATGTTTAAAACATATTGAGCAAGGAGTGGAATTTTTTTGAAAACAAATAGAATATTAAAAATAAATGGTACATTGCTAGATAAGAACCAATTAGAAAATCATTTACAAAAAATAGCATCTAATCATAATTTAAGTAAAAAATCGCAAAAAGATACTTATCCGGTACCACAAATGTTAGAAAATTTTAAAGTAATAGAACAAGTATATAATTTATTAAATGAACATTTAAAGTTAGGAATCAGTATTCATCCGGCAGGCGAGTGGTTATTAGACAATTTATATAGTATAGAAGAAACTGTAAAACAAATTCAAAAAGAACTCACTTTAAAAAAATATACAAATTTAGTAGGAATTGAAAATGGACCATACAAAGGATTTGCAAGAATTTATGTGTTAGCATCGGAAATTATAGCTTATACAGATAATAAAATAGAAAAAAATGATTTAGAAGATTATTTAATAAGCTATCAAACTAAAAAAACATTAAGCATGGAAGAAATATGGAATATAGGCATATTTCTTCAAATTGCAATTATTGAAAATATAAGAGACATTTGTGAAAAAATTTATAGTTGTCAAATTCAAAAATACAAAGCAGAAAACATAGTAGAAAGACTGATAGAAAATAAAACAAAAGCAGAACAAAATTTTAAAATTAATCAAACTGACATATTTAAAGACATGAAATATCCATTTATTGAATACATGTCATATATTTTAAAAAGATATGGGAAAAAAGGATATAGTTATTTGAAAGCATTAGAAGAAGCGGTAGAAATGACTGGCACAAGTGTAGCGGAAGTTATAAAAAAAGAACATTTTGATATTGCTGTTAGAAAGGTATCAATAGGAAACAGCATTACAAGTATAAAAAAAATTCAAAGAATCAACTTTTTAGAAATATTTGAAAAAATTAATGGAGTTGAAGACATCCTAAAAAAAGATCCAAGTCAAGTATATGACATGATGGATGATAAAACCAAAGAATATTATAGAACTAGAATTAAAGAAATGTCCAAAAAAACAAAAATGTCAGAAATTTATATTGCAAGAAAAGCATTAGATATAGCAAGCAAAAAAAAAGTTGGTAGCAAACAAGCTCATATAGGTTATTATCTAATAGACATAGGAGTAAATGAATTATATGACATATTACAATATAAAACAAGTAGACAAATGAGTCCAAAAGATAAAACAAAAGCCTATCTATTAGGTATTAGTACATTTAGCATATTAATATCATTAGCTATTAGCATATACACTGAATTTAATATTTTAAGCTTTCTTTTGTTCTTGATACCTTCTTCAGACATTGCTATACAAATCACGCAATATATTCTAAGTAAGGTAGTAAAACCGAAACTAATTCCAAAACTAGACTTTTCAAATGGAATTAATGAAGAAAATAAAACGATGGTGGTAATTCCAACTATTTTAAATAATAAAGAAAAAGTACAAGAATTAATGAGAAAACTAGAAGTATTTTATTTAGCAAATAAATCTGACAACATATATTTTACTTTATTAGGAGATTGTAGTGAAAGCTCACAACGAGAAGAAGAAAGCGATGAAGAAGTAATACAACAGGGAGAAGAGCTAGCAAAAGAATTAAATACAAAATATAAGCAAGAACAAAATAAAATGCCAATTTTTAGTTTTATTTACAGAAAGCGTACATGGAATGAAAAAGAAGGCTCATATTTAGGCTGGGAACGAAAAAGAGGTATGCTAACTCAATTTAATAATTATTTATTAGGAAATATAAAAAATCCATTTCGTGTAAATACATTAGAAAACCAACCTAAGGAAAAAATAAAATATATAATTACATTAGATGCAGATACAGACTTAGTCTTGAATTCAGCTTTTGAATTAATAGGAAGCATGTCACACATTTTAAATAAACCAGTAATTGATGAAGAGAAAAATATAGTAGTAGATGGATATGGAATTATGCAACCACGTATTGGAGTAAATTTAGATGTTAGTTATAAAACACTTTTTACTAAAATCTTTGCAGGAGCAGGTGGAACAGACTCATACACGAATGCTATATCTGACACATATCAAGACAATTTTAACGAAGGAATTTTTACTGGAAAAGGAATTTACGATTTGGAAACTTATGCACAAGTATTAGAAAATCAAATTCCAGAAAATACAGTATTAAGCCATGATTTATTAGAAGGATGTTATCTAAGATGTGGACTTGTATCTGATATTATGCTTATGGATGGCTATCCAACAAAATATAATAGTTTTATGAATAGACTTTCTAGGTGGATTAGAGGAGACTGGCAAATAATTAAATGGCTAGGAGTACAAAGTCCTCTAAATTTACTTTCTAAATTAAAAATATTTGATAATTTAAGAAGAAGCCTATTGGACATTAGCATAATAATTGCAATTATCTATTGTAATATTATTGGATTAATACAAAATAAACCTATTTATTTAGGAGTTACTACAATGTTAGCAGTAGCTGTTTTTCCATATTTATTAGAACTAGTTAATGCTTGTATTTTTAAGAAAGAAGGAGAGCAGAAACAAAAGACATTTACTCCTAAAATTTCAGGTGTGCAAGGGGCAATTTTAAGAGGAGTTGTCACACTAGCATGTTTGCCATACAAAGCATACATGTCTGCAAAAGCAATTATAAAAACTTTATATAGAGTATTTTATAGTCACAGTCATCTTTTAGAGTGGACAACTTCAGAAGAGGCCGAAAAGCAGGCAAAATCAAATTTAATATCTTATTACAATCAAATGTCAATTAATGTGTTAGCAGGTGTTATTACCATAGGTTTAAGTTTGCTAAAAGGTAATATTTTTGGAATTCTATTGGGCATATTTTGGTTTATAGCACCAATAATTATGTGGTATATTAGCAAAGACATAAAGAAAGAAAAACCACTAGAAAAATTATCACAAGAAGACAAAGACTATGTATTAGACATTGGAAAAAGAACATGGGACTTTTTTGAAACCTATTTAACAGAAGAAAATAATTATTTAATACCAGATAACTATCAAGAAGATAGAAGAGATAAAATCATTCCACGAACATCTTCTACAAACATTGGATTATCACTATTAGCAGTTATATCTGCATATGATTTGAATTATATAGATTTAGAACATGCAATTAATTTATTAAGTAAAATTATTAATACGATAGAAAGTTTACCAAAATGGAATGGTCATTTATATAATTGGTATAATATTCGTACAAAAGAGCCATTATCACCTAGATATGTATCAACTGTTGATAGCGGTAATCTAGTCGGGTATTTATATGTAGTTAAAACTTTTTTTGATGAAGTTAATTCAACCGAAAAAGATGTGGTTGAAAAACTTATTCAAAATACTGATTTTAGCGTATTATATAATTATGAACAACAAATTTTTTCTATTGGGTTTAATATAGAAGAAAATAAATTGACAGATTCTTACTATGATTTGTTAGCATCAGAAGCAAGACAAGCAAGTTTAGTAGCAATTGCCAAAAAGGATGTACCAAGTAGGCACTGGAACCATTTAAGTAGAACTTTAACAACTTTAGGAAAGTATAAAGGATTAGTTTCGTGGTCAGGAACAGCATTTGAATATCTAATGCCAAATGTTAATATCCCCAAATATGATGGTAGCTTATTGGATGAATCCTGTAAATTTCTAATAAAAACACAAATGGAATATTGTAAAAACTTAAATATAGCATGGGGAATATCAGAAGCGGCTTTCAATGTGAAAGACTTACAGTCAAATTATCAATATAAAGCATTTGGAATACCATGGCTTGGACTAAAACGAGGACTTGCAGACGAAATGGTAGTATCAAGTTATGGAGGATTTTTAGCTATTGGAGAAGTACCAAAAGAAGAAGTAAAGAACTTAAAAATTTTAGAACAAGAGGGTATGTACGACAAATTTGGCTTCTATGAAGCAATTGATTACACACCAGAGAGAGTGGAAAAAGGAAAAAGAAGTGCAGTTGTAAAAACCTATATGTCACATCATCAAGGACTTATTTTGCTTAGCATCAATAATTTATTTAATGATAATATTCTTCAAAAACGATTTATGAAAAATCCAGAAATGGAAGCAGTAAGTATTTTATTACAAGAAACTATGCCAGAAAAAGCAATTATTACGAAAGAGAAAAAAGAAAAAGTAGAAAAATTGACATATAAAGATTATGAAAATTATATTCAAACAACTTATAAAAAATTAGATGAAAGAATTACAACAGGCAATGTAATATCAAATGAAAACTATGTTATAGCTATGAATCAAAAAGGGCAAGGATTTAGTCAATATAAAGATATTTATATAAATAGATATAAACCAACAGACGATTATCCACAAGGTATATTTTTCACTATTAAAAATATAAAAACAAAGAAAATAGTAAGTTCTTATTACAACTTTAATGAAAATAAAGAAGAACAATATCAAATAAGTTTCATGCCAGATAAAGATGAACAAGAAATTATTAATGGCAATGTAAAAGCTACAATAACGACAACAGTAAGTTCATCAGCTCCTGTGGAATTAAGAAGAATTTTATTAGAAAATCAGGGAAATGAAGAAGAAATTTTAGAAATAACCTCTTATTTTGAACCAGTATTATCAAAAAAAGAACAAGACTATGCACATCCTGTATTTAATAATTTATTTTTAATTAATAAATTTGATGAAACAACAAATAGCATATTAATTGAGAGAAAAAACAGGGAAGTAACTAGTCCAAAAATGTATTTAGGTGCAAATTTATCCACAAATAGTGAAACAATTGGGGATTTAGAATATGAAATAGATGAAGAAAAATTCATTGGAAGAGGACATTTGGAAATACCTAATATGGTAAAAAACTCTATACCATTTTCAAAAAAAACTGGACTAGTAACAGAACCAATAGTAGCCTTAAAGAGAACCATTAAGGTAAAACCACAAGAAGAAGCTATTTTAGACTTTATATTATCAGTTAATGAAAATGAAGAAAAGGTAGTAGAAAACATTAAGACATATCAGTCAATTCAAAATGTAAGAAAAGAATTTGAGTTATCAAAAGCTCGAGTAGAAGCAGAAAGTAGGTATTTAAGCATAAAAGGTAGTGATATAGCTATTTATCAAAAAATACTATCATATATTTTATTTGATAATTCAATTAAGTCACAGACATTAAAAAATATTAAAAAAACGGATAGCTATCATCAAAGTGATTTATGGAGATATGGAATATCAGGTGATTTACCAATAATATTACTAAAAGTAAGACATGTAAATGATGCATATATTATAAAAGAACTTTTGAAGGCTTATGAATTTTTTAGAACCAAAAATATAAAAACAGACATAGTAATTTTAGATGAAGAAAAACATAGTTATGAAAATTATTTAAAGGAAGAAATAGAAAGCACTATTTTAAATCAGCACATGGGTTATTTAAAAAATCAAAATGGAGGAATTTTCACATTAAGTAAAGTTGAAGTAGCAAAAGAAGATATTGAACTACTTGAGTTTTTGGCAACTATAATTATTGATAGCGAAAAGGGAAGTTTACAAAACAATATTAAAGAATTGGAAGAAAGTTATCTAGAAAATTATAAAAATATTGGAGAAGAAGTACAAAATCAACAATTTATAGAAGAAGACAAAAATGATATAGACATTTTAGAAAACAAAGATATTTTAAAATATTATAATGAATATGGTGGATTTTCCGAAGATGGAAAAGAGTATTTAATAAGAATTACAAAAGAAAATAGATTACCTACTGTATGGAGTCATATTTTAGCTAATGATAAATTTGGAACAGTTATAACAGAAAATATGGGAGGTTATAGTTGGTATCAAAATTGTAGGTTAAACCGAATATCTAGTTGGGAAAATAATCCAAGTTATGATATTCCTTCTGAAATTATTTATTTGAAAGATAGAGAAACACAAAAAGCTTGGTCATTAGGATTAAATCCGATGCCAGATGATAGAAATTACAATATTGTTTATGGTTTTGGATATTGTAAGTATCTTCACAAAAGTGACGGTATTGAACAGGATTTAGAAGTATTTGTACCCAAAGAAGATAGTTGTAAAATAAGCATTTTGAATTTAAAAAATACAACACCAAATCGAAAAAAATTAAAATTATATTATTATATAAAACCAGTCATTCGGAGAAGATGAAATTAAGTCTAATGGCTATATAAACGTGGAGTTTGATGCAAATAATAATATAATTCAAGCTAAGAATTTATATAGAGAAGAAATGGAAAAAACGAGGGTTTATATATCTTCAAGTGAAAAAATAAATTCATATACAGGAGATAAAAATTTCTTTTTAGGTGAAGGTGGTATAGCAAATCCACAGGCATTAAAAAAGGTATATTTAAATAATGAAAATGGATTAGGCAAAAAAGTTTGTATGTCATTTGAAGTGGAAATTGAACTAGAAAGTTTTGAAAGCAAAGAAATATCACTAATTTTAGGTGCTGAACAAGATGCCATGGACTGTAAAAATATTGCTTATAAATATCAAAAATTAAGTAATTGTAAGCAAGAATTAACTAAAATAAAAAATGTCTGGAAAGAAGTTTTGGGAAGAGTGCAAGTATATACACCACTAGAGTCAACTAATATTTTATTAAATGGATGGATAGCTTATCAAATTTTAGCAAGTAGACTATATAGCAAAACTGGATATTATCAATCTGGTGGAGCTTATGGTTTCCGCGACCAATTGCAAGATACAATAGGCTTAAAATATCTAGAACCAGCTTTGTTGAAACAGCAAATTATTAAACACAGTCAGCATCAATTTATAGAGGGGGATGTTGAGCATTGGTGGCACGAAGAAAATCAAAGAGGAATTAGAACTAGATTTTCAGATGATTTGTTATGGCTTGTTTATTTAGTAATAGAGTATATTCACTTTACAGGGGATAGAGACATTTTAGATATTGAAACACCATATTTAAATGGAGCAGTTTTAGAAGATAATCAGGATGAAAGATATGAAAGATATTTGCCGTCAGAACAAAATGGAAGTATTTATGAACACTGTATTAGAGCTATTGAGAAAAGTTTGAATTTTGGAGAAAATGGATTGCCTAAAATTGGCTCTGGCGATTGGAATGATGGATTCAGTACTGTGGGGCATAAAGGAAGAGGAGAGAGTGTATGGCTTGGATTTTTCTTGGCATTAATTTTAGAGAATTTTATACCGATTTGTCAACAAAAGAATGATGAGACGTTAGCAAAGAAATATGAAGATATTAGAGGACGTTTGAAACGAGCTTTGAATTCTAATGGATGGGATGGAAGATGGTATAAACGTGCTTTTATGGATGATGGTAATGTATTAGGAAGTATGGAGAATGAAGAGTGCAGAATAGATAGTATTGCTCAAAGTTGGAGTGTGATATCAAATGTTGGAGATAATGACAAGAAATATATTTCAATGGAGAGCTTAGAAAATCACTTGGTGGATAGAGAAAATGGAATCATAAAATTGCTAGATCCTCCTTTTGAAAAGGGTAAGCTAGAACCAGGATATATTAAGGCTTATCTACCAGGAGTAAGAGAAAATGGTGGACAATATACACATGTGTATTATTGTTAGCACCAGTTTTTGAAAAATATTGATACTCTTACATACATAAATATCTGCATATAAAATAATAAAATATATGCAGAAAACAAAAAAATATGTGCATATAAAAAAATGTGAAACAAAATTAAGGGAAAATCATAAAAAAGTTTCACATTTTATAATTTTGTGGTATAATATAAATGTGAAACAAAATCAAACAAAAGCACTAAAAAAGTTTCACATTTTAAGGGAGAGATATATATGGAAGAAAAGATGGAAATCATGAGTCTTCTTCAAAATAAACAATTACTTGAACATAAATTACAATTGCTTGCTTATGGTTCAGTTGAAATAAGAGAAAAAGATTCAAACAAATATATATATGTACATTATAGAGAAGATGGAGTAGCTTTAACAAAATATGTTGGAGAATACTCAGAAGAATTATATAATTTAATATTAAACAATAGCATTAAGGCCAAAGAATTAAAAAAGCAAATAAGAGAAATAAACAAAAAATTGAAACAATTAAATTATGTGGAAGAAGAACTTTCTGAAAAAGTAAAGCAAAATATAGATTTTGCCAAAAGACATTTAGTAGATACAATTTATAAACAAGCTATATTAGAAGGTGTTGCAACTACATTTGCAGATACAGAGAGTATTATTGAAGGTGGAAAAGTAAATAATATGACATCTGAAGATATAATGAAAATAGTAAATTTAAAACATGCTTGGGAATTTATATTAAACAAAAATGTTATATTAGTAGATACTAACTTTGCATTATTGTGTGAAATTAACAAAATGGTGGAAGAAGGATTTTACTATTCAGCAGGAAAGGTTAGAAATGTTCCAGTAACAATAGGTGGAACAACATGGAAACCGGATTTACCAATTGAAAGCATTATAAAAGAAGAATTAGAACAAATTTTTAATAAAAAATTAGATGATGTTGACATAGCTATAGAACTTTTATTATACACAATGAAAAAGCAAGTATTTATAGATGGTAATAAAAGAACATCAGTAATATATAGTAATCATTATTTAATTTCAAAAGGAAAAGGAATTATAGCAATTCCAGCAGA
>CANQES010000038.1 GCA_947595555.1 uncultured Clostridia bacterium
CTTGCTAATGCCACTCTTTGTTGTTCCCCTCCAGATAATTCATGAGGATACATTTTGGCTTTTCCACTTAAACCAACTAGAGAAAGTACCATAGGCACTTGTCTACGAATATGTCTTGGAGTAGCTCTTACAATATACATTGCATAAGCAACATTATCATAAACTGTTTTGTCTGGTAAAAGTCTAAAATCTTGGAATACCACTCCCATACTTCTTCTTAAATATGGAATTCGACTTGGTTTTAAATATGTAGTATCTTTTCCGTTAATAATTAAATTACCTGATGTAGGCTCTACTTCCTTCAATATTAATTTTATAAGAGTTGACTTTCCACTTCCTGATGACCCTACTAAAAAGGCAAACTCTCCTTTATCAATAACAAAATTAGCATTCTTTACTGCCTCCGTACCTGTATCATACGTTTTTGTCACATTTCTAAATTCTATCATTTTGGTTCTCCTTACCCATCGTATATCACTATTTAATCCTATTCTTTTTTATCATATCAATAAAGTAGTTTTTTTGCAATACTTTTTAAGTAAAAAAATGATAGAAAATGTTGGTTTTTTTAGAAAAATGAATCGGAAGAAAAATGAGGAATTGGGAGGAATTGGGGACGGCTCCATAATCCTCACTTTTTATTAAAAAAATATATTTTAAATTCTCAAAAAAAATGAGGATTATGGGGCCGTCCCCAATTCCTCAATTATATTTTTATATGTTAAGCCATAATATTCCATTAACTCTTCTGCTTTACCAGATTTTCCAAAAGTATCTTTCATTCCTAATCTTTTTAATGTCACTGGATATTCATCTGTCAAAACTTCACTAATTGCTGTGCCAAGTCCTCCAATAATACTATGATCTTCAATTGATATTAATTTTTTAGTTTCTTTTGCACATTTAAGTATTATGTTTTTATCAATTGGTTTTATTGTATGCATATCAACTACTCTTATATTTATACCTTTTTGTTTTAATTGTTCTTGTGCTTCTATTGCCTCTGCTACCATTACTCCTGTAGCAAATACTGTTGCATCTGTTCCTTCTCCTATTTGGACTGCTTTACCTATGTCAAATTTTTGATTTTCTTCATAAATGATTGGAGTTGCTAGCCTTGCCAATCTTACATAAACAGGTCCATTTATTTTACTAATTTCTTGTATTGCCCATTTTGTTTGTATATCATCAGAGAGAGACATAACTATCATATTTGGCAATGTTCTCATTAAAGATAAATCTTCTAACATCTGGTGTGTTGCACCATCTTCGCCTACTGTAATTCCTGCATGAGTTGCACATATTTTCACATTTAATTTTGGATAACAAATACTATTTCTAATCTGATCATAAGCCCTTCCAGCAGCAAATACAGCAAAAGTACTACAATAAGGAATTTTGCCACAAGTAGATAATCCTCCAGCAGTTCCTATCATATTAGCTTCTGCTATTCCCATATCGAAAAATCTGTCTGGAAATTCTTTTGCAAATAAGTCTGTTTTTGTTGCTCCAGATAAATCTGCATCTAATACCACGATTTGATTATTTTGTTTGCCTAATTCTACCAATGCTTCTCCATAACTTTGACGTGTTGCTTTTTTTTCATCTTTATTCATTTCCGTTCCTCCTTTTGTTTTCTTAAATCTTCTATTGCTTGATTAAATTGTTCTTCATTAGGTGCTTTTCCATGCCAGCCTGCTTGATTCTCCATAAAGGATATTCCTTTTCCTTTTACAGTTTTTGCTATGATACATGTTGGTTTTCCTTTTACATTTTTTGCAACTTCTAATGCATTTATTATTTCTTCTATGTCATGACCATTTATTTTTATAATTTCAAAACCAAAACTTCTAAATTTTTCATCAATCGGATAAGAACTCATTACCTCTTCTATCGTTCCATCAATTTGCAAATTATTATTATCAATTATTACACATAAATTATCTAATTTGTATTTATTTGATGCCATCGCTGCTTCCCAAATTTGCCCTTCTTCAATTTCTCCATCACCTAAGATACAATAAACTCGATACCCCTTTTTATTCATCTTTCCTGCTATTGACATACCATTAGCACAAGACAAGCCTTGCCCTAAAGAACCTGTTGTCATATCTACTCCTGGTACTTTGTTTTTATCTGGATGTCCTTGTAAATAGCTATCAATATGTCTAAATGTTTTTAAATCTTCTATTGGAAAAAATCCTCGATTTGCTAAACAACTATACAAAGCTGGTGAACAATGTCCCTTTGATAGTACTAACCTATCTCTATCCTCCCAGTTTGGATTTTGTGGATTGATATTCATCTCTTTAAAATATAATACTGTTAATATGTCTGCTATAGAAAGAGAACCTCCTGGATGCCCAGATTTTGCATAATATACCTCATTAATAATATCTTCTCTTATCTTTCTAGATTTTTCTTGTAATTCTTGTATATTCAAATTTTCCAAAATTACTCACCTCTCTATTTTTATTATGACCATTTTATCGTTTTTCATCAAATCTTGTCAAGCTTGTTCTACTTTATTATTCATTATCATATATTTTATAAAAATAATTGAAAGGAATGATTATATGATAGAAAATTATATAAAAAAACATGCAAAAGACATTATTGAAAAAACACAAGAATTAATACAAATACCAAGTGTTATATCATCCTCTAATAATCCATATTATCCATTTGGAAAAGCTATTCATAATGCTTTAGCATATACATTAAATCTTGGAGAAAGTTTAGGATGTCGAACAAAAAATATAGATGGATATTGTGGTTACATTGAATTTGGAGAAGGTCAAGAAATAATTGGAATTATATGTCATTTAGATGTTGTGCCAGCAAGTAAAAATTGGATTTATCCTCCTTTTAGTGGCATGATAGCTAATAATAAAATTTATGGTAGAGGTGCAATTGATAATAAAGGTCCTGTCATTAGTTCTTTATATGCAATGAAAGCAGTCATGGAAACATGTAAAATGCATAAGCGAGTAAGATTAATTTTAGGATTAAATGAAGAAAATGATTGGAAATGTATTCAATATTATAAAACACACGAGGAAAGTCCTACTGTTGGTTTTAGTCCAGATGCTGATTTTCCTTGTATTTATGCAGAAAAGTCTGTATTTACATTCTATTTAAAAATGGATTATTCTAATCTTTTGCAAGAAGATATTATTATAAATGACATTTGCACTTATGGCAATGCCATTAATGTTGTTCCAAAAATTTGTAGCACAACTTTAAAAATTAATCCTTCTAAAATATCAATGCAAGATTTTATACAAAAATTAAGACATATTATAGAAGAAACCAATTTTGAAATTGACATTTATAAAATAGATGAAGAAAATATAAAACTTACCTCACATGGTGTTCAAAGTCATTCTGCTCATCCAGATTTAGGTGTAAATTCAATATCACGATTAATTATAGTCTTATCTAAAGTATTTAAACTTTATAATGTTTATATTGAATTATTTGATTTTTTTGAAAAGTATATAAATACACAATATAACGGTGAAAATCTAGGAATTGCGTTTGAAGATGAGTCTGGAAAACTTACTTTAAATGTTGGAGATTTTTCTTTAAAAAATAATTTTATAAAAATTGGATTAAATTTACGTGCTCCCATTACTCAAAATGGAATTGAAATTGGAAATAAATTTATAAAATATACTAGTCCCTATTTAAATGTAGATTTTGATATTGAAAGCTACAAACCTGCTTTATATATTTCAAAAGACAATAAATTAGTAAAGACTCTTTGTAATGTATATAATGAAGAAATGTCTTCACATTTAGAACCAATTGCCATTGGTGGTGCCACTTTTGCTCGTGCTTTTGATAACTGCATATCATTTGGTCCAAATTTTCCAGGTGATATTGATATGTGCCATCAAACCGATGAATTTATTGACATTGATAAATTGCTTCTTTCATGTAAGTTATATGCCAAAGCTATTCTAGCTTTAGACAAAATATAAAAAAACTCCCCCGCCTTAGCCGTCAGCTGCCTTGAATTTTTAAGGACCTGTTCCTACAAACAGGTGGGTGCCTACCTAAATACTCCTGGGCTTCTCACTCTATTGTGAGCTTGCACGCCATATTCAGAGATTGGCCCCTCTTATCATGTGTTGGTTCTAAAAATTCTGCCTATACGCACTATGCAGGGAAATTTGATTACTTATTAAGTTATTTATATTTTAGCATATTAGACTATTTTACACAAATATTAATACATGCTTGAATATTTCTATTTCTCCTTTTAAATATGTCTATCTTTCTTTTTCATATAGAAATCTCATTTAATTATATTTTTTTAGATTTGCATTTTTTATTAATATATGTTAGAATAAAGTAACGTTTGTTTTTACAGGGAATTGTCATTCTCTGTTTTTTTGTGTAAATTTACATTACATATAATAATATGCACATAAATTGTAAAAAGCTACCTAATAAAATGAATAAATGAAAAATAGAATGCGAATACTTGTATTTTTTAGCTATTGCATATATAAGCGCTCCTATAGTGTAAGCTACTCCTCCTGCTAATAAAAGGATAAATCCATTTAATGTTAGCAATTTTGGTAATAAATTAGCTTTTAAAATAATAAACCAACCCATTAGCAGATAACATGACATAGAAAATTTTTTATATTTTTTTATATCAATTGAATTCAATACAATTCCCAAAATCGCTAATAGCCAGATACCTCCGAAAATAAACCATCCAAATGCAGGGTCTTCTTGCCTAATTGTACATAAAGCAAATGGTGTGTATGACCCCGCAATTAATAAAAAAATTGAACAATGATCTAACACTTGGAATACTTTTTTTGATTTTAACTTTGGACTTAATCCGTGATATATACTGGACATTGTATATAAAATAATCATTGTTGTTCCATATATAGCTGCACTTACAACTCCATAGCCATTACCATTTACTGCAGCAAAAATAATACATAAAACCGTTGCTACTACTCCCAAAACTGCCCCTACGATATGAGAAGTCATATTAAAAATTTCTTCGCCCTTTGTATATGTTGGCAAAATTCTATCATTTAATTTTGTTCTCTGCATTTTTATCTCCCAAAATCTTTTTCCATTATTATACCACATTTTTATAAAATTAAAAGTATTTAATAAATTTTATCACCATTTTCTACTTGTTGTTCTGGTTCTAATAATACAATTCCTTGCTTAGAATCTGTTCCTAATATTAATACTTCACTTTTTACATCTGCTACCTGTCTTGGGGGAAAGTTTACAACAGCAATTACTTGCTTTCCTATTAAATCTTCTTCTTTATAACATTTTGTAATTTGTGCGGAAGACGTTTTTATTCCCATTTCTTTTCCAAAGTTTATTTTTAACTTGTATGCAGGTTTTTTTGCCTTTTGATTTACTGTTGCTTCTATTATAGTTCCTACTCTCATGTCTACTTTATTAAAATCTTCAATTGTTATCATTTTTAATTCTCCTTTTTCCTTAACATATCACATTTTACTATCATTTACAAGACATTATTCTTTTATTTCTTGTGATAATTTATCAATAGCTTTTGTCTCAATACGAGATACATATGAACGAGAAATTCCCATCATTTTAGCTATTTCATTTTGAGTTTTTGGCTTATGTCCTCCCAAACCAAATCGTAATTCTAGAATGGTTCTTTCTCTGTCTTTTAAAACTTCCTTCATTTTTTCGCATAGTAATTTTATTTTCATTTTTATATCTACTTCTTCTTCTATATTTCTTTCATTGTTTTCTAACACTTCTTGTAAAGTTACAATATTATCATCTTTATCCTTTCCTATCGGTTCATTTAAATATACTTCTGCTCCTAATTTTTTAGTTGTTCTTAAATACATTAGAATTTCGTTGTCAATGCAACGAGATACATATGTAGATAGTCGTGCTCCTTTTTCTACTTTGAAACTATTAATTCCTTTAATTAATCCTATTGTACCTATTGATATTAAATCATCTTGTTCAACTTTTGCTGTACTATATTTCTTTGCAACATGTGCTACTAATCTTAGATTTCTTTCTATTAAAATATTTCTAGCTTCATCATCGCCTTTAGACATTTGCTCTAAGCAATTTTTTTCTTCTTCGGCGGTTAATGGTTCTGGAAATAAGTTTCCTCCTTGTATGTACCCGACAACAAATACTGCTGATTTTAAAAATTGTAAAAATCCTAGTATTCCTGTCATACAAAGTGATAGCAACATAAATGCACCTCCATTTTGCTATTTTCATATACAAAAGTATATGTTTTTACAAAATGAAAAGTGCATGACCATTATATTATAATGCAATTTCATACTTGTTGTTTTTTGCATATAATTTTCTCTATACAAAATATACTATTAGTCCACCGATAATTGCAATGATAAATCCTAAAATTTTTAATCCGTTGTGATGCATCATTTTGATCACCAAATCCAAAAAATTTTTTAGTTAATATTCTAGCATCATATACAAATATTGTTCCTATTAAAACCATTATTACACCAATTAATTTTATAATTACTTTTAACATTAAAATCAACATCCTTCTTCATTTTACTTTTTTATAATACTATTTTTTCAAAAAAAAGTCAAGAAATAACTCCCTATGCTTACATAAGGGAGTTAAATTTATTTATTTATTTTTTATCACAATTTTTTCATCTTCTACGCCAATTTTAGAAACTTTATTTTTCTTCAAATGTCCGTCTAAAATTTCTTCTGCTAAAGTATCTTCTAATATATTTTGAATTGTTCTTCTAAGAGGTCTTGCACCAAAATTTTTATCAATTCCTTTACTTGCAATTAACGCTTTTACTTCTGGCTCTATCTCAATCTTAATTTTTTGAGTATCTAGTCTTTTAGTCACTTCATTTAGCATAATATCAATAATGTCATTTATTTCTGCATCAGTTAATTTGTGGAATACAATTATTTCATCAATACGATTGATAAATTCTGGTCTCAATTCCCTTTTTAGGGCTTCCATTACTTCTTTTTTAGTTTCCTCATACTCTTTTTGACTATTTTCTGCTACACTATTTGCTTGCGTAAATCCTAATGCTTTTTTATCTGTAATTAATCTAGCACCAATATTAGATGTCATAATAATAACTGTATTTTTGAAATTTACTGTTCTTCCTTGGCTATCTGTTAAACGTCCATCTTCCAAAATTTGTAGTAACATATTCATAACATCTGGATGAGCCTTTTCAATTTCGTCAAATAAAATAACTGAATATGGTTTTCTCCTAATTTTTTCTGTTAATTGCCCTCCTTCATCGAATCCAACGTATCCTGGAGGTGAGCCAATTAATTTAGAAACAGAATGTGGTTCCATAAATTCAGACATATCAATTCTTATCATTGCATTTTCGTCACCAAATAATGATTCTGCTAATGCTTTTGATAACTCTGTTTTTCCTACACCTGTTGGACCTAAGAATAGAAAAGAACCAATTGGTCTTTTAGGGTCTTTTAGTCCCACTCTACCTCTACGTATTGCTTTAGCAACTGCTTCTACTGCCTCGTTTTGTCCTATGACTCTCTCATGAAGATTTTTTTCTAAATTTTTCAATTTAACATTTTCATCTTCTGTAATTTTGTTAGCAGGAATTCCTGTCCAACTACTAATTACTTCTGCGATATTTTCTTCTGTAATATTTGTTACTTCTTTTGTATTTTTATTTTTCCATTTTTTCTGTTCTTTCTCATATTTTTCTTTTAACTCTTTTTCTTTATCCCTCAAAGTTGCTGCTTTTTCAAACTTCTGCATTCTGACTGCTTCTTCTTTATCTTTCTGTGCTTCCTCTATTTTTTCTTCTAGTTCTTTCAAATTATCTGGTTCTGTATAAGTTTTCAATTTTGCTCTAGATGCTGCTTCATCAATTAAATCAATTGCTTTGTCTGGTAAAAATCTGTCATTTATATAACGAACTGACATTGAAACAGCTGCTTCCATGGCTTCATCTGTAATCTTAACACCATGATGTGCTTCATATTTATCTCGAATTCCTTTTAAAATTTTAACTGTGTCTTTTTCAGATGGTTCACTTACAGTAACTGGACTAAATCTTCTTTCCAATGCTGCATCTTTTTCAATATATTTTCTATATTCATTTAATGTGGTTGCACCTACTAATTGAATTTCTCCTCTTGCCAATAATGGTTTTAAAATATTTGCAGCATCAATAGCTCCTTCTGCTGCACCAGCTCCAACAATTGTGTGCAACTCATCAATAAACAAAATAATATCTCCTGCTTTTTTCACTTCTGCTAATGCCTTTTTTATTCTTTCTTCAAAATCTCCCCTGTATTTAGCACCTGCCACCATTCCAGATATATCCATACTAACAACTCTTTTGTCTTTAAGAATTTCTGGTACGTCTCCTGACATTATTTTTTGTGCTAATCCTTCTACTACTGCTGTTTTTCCTACTCCTGGTTCTCCGATTAAACATGGATTATTTTTTGTTCTTCTTGATAAAATTTGGATAACTCTTTCAATTTCTTCTTTTCTGCCTATAATAGGATCTAATTTTCCTTCTCCTGCCTTTTTGGTTAAGTCTTCTCCAAATTGGTTTAAAGTAGTTGTTTGATTATAGCTTCCGTTTTTTCTTTCTCCATTTCCATTCTTTTCTTCTCCTTGTAAATCTTCTCCTTCATTTATTACTTTTATAATTTCGCTATATAATTTTGGTATGTTAACATTCAATTCTAATAAAATTCTTGTAGCAATACAGTCTCCTTCTCGTAAAATCCCGATTAGTATATGCTCTGTTCCAATGTAATTATAGCCTAGTTTCCTAGCTTCTAAAAAAGCATTTTCTATTACTCTTTTAGTTCTTGGCGTAAAACCTGAAGTTTCTACAATTGGTTCTTCTTGTCCAATTAGTTCTATTATTTTATCTATTATATTATCTGGTACAACTTCTTGGTTTTCCAATACTTTTGAGGCTACACCACTTCCCTCTTTTGCTAAACCATATAATATATGTTCAGTCCCAATGTAGTTATGTCCTAACTCAATTGCTACTTCATTAGCTAATTCTATCGCCTTTTGGGCTCTATTTGTAAATTTATATGTCATTGACATCACTCCTTTTTATTGATTTTTTATGTTGTTTGTTATATAATGCTTTAAATACCTTTGGTATTTGTAACCGTTTTTAGTCTACTTATAGACTTTTTGTTGCCCTAAGGAGGTTAGTATGAACAGACAAGAGAAAATTGATTTTATCAAGAAAGAATATCCTGCATTATATCGGATTCTGGAAGATAACGTTCCAGACATTATTAAAGATGTAATGCATGCAGACGTTTCAGCGATTATTGATTACAATTGCTGCGTCGCTTACTTTTTTGGTCACATCTGGAATGGTCAACTTCTCCAGAAACTTAAAATCTCTTTGTAACATCTTGCCTCCTTTGGGGGCTCTTTTATTCTTCATTAATAATTTTTTGTATTACTTCTGCTCTTTTAATGTCTCTTTCTATTGGTTCATACTGTTCACCTATATATTTTTGTAAATTAGCAGGTTTTGTATAAAGATATAATTTTTGTACTTTCAAATCTGTCAATTCTTTTAGTATTCCTAAGTCCGTACCTAGTTTGATATTTGATAATAGTTCTCTTGTTTCTTCTGAAGATATTTTCTTACAATTATTTAAAATTCCATAGCTTCGATAAATTAAATCTTCTAAACTAATATCATCTTTGGCTAATATTTTTCTTGCATGTCTTTCTTGTTTGATTATTTTTTCAACAATTACATGTAGATTTTGTATGATATCTTTTTCTGTTATTCCCATTGTTTGCTTGTTTGATATCTGATACATATCGCCTGTACTTTCTGTATTTTCTCCATATACACCTCTAATGTTTATTCCAAAACTACTAATTGCTTCTAATACTTTTTTTGTATTTTTTGTTCTAGAAAGAGCAGGTAAATGTACCATAACTGATGCTCTTAATCCTGTTCCTACATTATTGGGACATGATGTTAAATATCCATATTTTTCATTAATACTATACCCCAATACCTCTTCTATTTTTTCGTCTAATTCAACAGCTAAGTTAAGAGTATTCTCTAAATCCAATCCACAGTTAAATACTTGTATGTCTAAATGATCTTGGTTTCCTATCATAATACAGATATTCTCTTCATCATTTATTAAGATACTTCCAGTTTCACTTTTCTTCAATGCAAATTCTGGACTAATTAAGTTCTTCTCTACTAAACTCATTTTTGTTATATCATCCATGTCTTTTAGTTCTAAGAACTTTAATCCATAACCAATAGAAAATAATCCTTCTTTTACTTTATTTTTTAAAGCTTCTATGTCTTCTTTTTGTGTTAAATTAAATTTAAAGCCTTTTAAATTTCTGGCTAATCTTATTCTTGTACTCTTTGCCACATCAGAGTTTTCACTACTTTGCAAATACCAATTCATTTTTTTCACTCCTTTTTATTATTTTTTTGTTCATCTTGAATTTCATCTCTTATTTTAGCTGCATCCTCATATCTTTCCTCTTTAATTGCTTTTTTTAATTTTTCTTGCAATGTATTTAGTTTTTTCTCATTCTCATCATTTTTTATTGTTGGTTTTTCGTTGTTTACAGCATCTCCTATTTTTCCAGTTCTTCCCACATGACGATTAGCACCTTGTATATGTTTTAAAATTGGGTCTAGTCTTTCTTCAAATACATCATAACAATGTCCACAACCTAATCTTCCTGTATTTACAATATCATCAAAAGTATAACCACATTGTTCACATTTTAATGTTTTTATGTCATTTAATAATGGCATAAATTCTGGCGTTGAAAAATCTTCCATAAATTCTCCAAAAAAACTAGAAAAATCAATTGGCATACTAAAGTCCATATTTGTTATACCTAATTTTTTGCTACATTCCTCACACAAATTTAGTTCTTTTTTTCTTCCGTTAATATTTTCTGAATATCTCACGTTTGCTTCTCTTTTTCCACAATTATCACATAACATTTTTAATTCCTCCTTTAAATAACTAATTTAGGTTGAGCAACATATTTTTGAATATTCTTGCTCTTACTATGTCTTTTATATTTTTTTCTAATTGCAACACATTGTCACTTGTTGCTACTTTTAATAACCTTGCTTCGTTTTCTCCTATAATACCATATGTTAAAAAGTCACTAATTAGTATATCTACCTCATTTGCTGTTATGTCACTTCCTATATTATTTATAATATGCATGATGTAGTCTGATTTTGTATTGTTGACTTTTTTTATTGTTATATGTCCTCCACCTCCTCTTCTACTTTCTACATAATATCCTTGTGAAGGCTTGAACCTTGTGGCTATTACATAGTTTATTTGTGACGGCACACAGTTAAATCGTTCTGCTAATTCGTTTCTTTGTATATCCACGCTGTCTTCTTCTTCAAATAATTCTTTTATAAATTCTTCTATGATGTCAGACATTCGCATTTTTATCATCCCCCATCTTTTATTTTTGTCTTTGACTTTCTTTGACCTACAATATTATTATACTAGTTTTTGTATTTTTTTCAAAAGCACTTTTTGACTTTCTTTGACTTTTTTCTTCTTTCTCATTGATATTTTCTAATATTTTCTCTCTTTTTCTTTATTTATTACTGTTTTTTATCTTTTTTTGTTATATTTTGTAATTCTTCTACCTTTTCTTTTTGCTGTGGTAATGATACCCATGCAAAATATGAAGATATAAACTCTCCATATTTGGTTGCATCTTCCCCTACTTCTGCAACACCATATTCTATTGGCTTTTCTTTATTTTTTCTTTCTTCTTTCATAATAAATTCCACACTTTCTTTTTATTGTTATGTGCATTTTTTTTCATTTTATTCATTTAATCTAAAATTTGCATTTTAGATAATAAATATGGTATAATTAATGTATAAATACATATGAAAATAAGAGGTATTAAAATGGACCAATTAATAAAAGATTTATCAAATGAAAATGAAGAATTTCAAATAATTATAAAAGATTTAATAAATAATGAAACAGTACAGCAAATGAGACTTTACAGACAACATTATGAAACTAGCTGTTTTGACCATTGCTATACTGCTGCTTATTATTGTTTTTTAATATGTAAAAAATACAACTTAGATTATAAATCTGCAACACGTGCTGCTATGCTTCACGACTTATTCCTTTACGATTGGAGAAAAAGACAAGACGGAAGAAAAGGTCTGCATGCTTTTACTCATGGTAAAACAGCTTGTGAAAATGCTTGCAAACTATTTGATTTAAATGATAAAGAAAAAGATATAATAATAAAACATATGTGGCCAATCACTCCTGCTTTTCCAAAATCAATTGAAGGATTTATACTAACATTTGTTGATAAATATTGTGCTTTATCCGAATCTATTGACATTATGAAAACTAGATTATTAATGAAAAAAACATCTCGTTATGCTTACTTATTACTTAGTTTACTTGTAATTAGAATAGAATTTTAAAAAAATAGAGAATACTCTCTATTTTTTTATTTAGTCTTTAATACCAAATATCAATTTTACAAATCCCCTTAAAAATTTAGGTACTTTTTTTACGACTACTGTCATATGTATCTCCCTCCTTTATACTCTAACAGGTACTCTTTTAACAAGCCAACCACATAAAACCAACACAAATTACAATGACGCCAATTAGAAATAACCATCCTGTTAGGGGAAGTAATAAAACTAGTAAAATTCCTAGACCTAAACCAATTAGACATATTGCAAATGTTTT
>CANQES010000039.1 GCA_947595555.1 uncultured Clostridia bacterium
AAGTAAAGACAGATGGCTTTGTGGATTTACACCATATTATGCAGCAGCTTGTTGGTTTGGATATGATCAACCAGAAGAGGTAAGAGATTTCAATAATCAAACAAATCCAGCAGGTCAAATTTGGGATAACGTTATGACTACAATTCATAATGGATTACCTAAAGCTACTTTTACAAAACCAGATGGAATAGTAGAGCAAACTGTATGTAAGATAACTGGATGTATTGCAACAACAGGATGTACAAACACTTATAAGGAAATATTCACAGCAGATAATTTGCCAGAAACATGTCAAGGTCATGGATCACAACTTATATGTCCAGAATCTCAAAAGGTAGCAACACAATATTGTTCAGAATATGTAACTCCTATAACAAGAAATTACGGTGGAGTTAGACCAAAAGAAAACTTGAAGCTATGGAAAACAGTAGGCGGTTCAAGCCAAGCAGATATTGACAGAATAGATGAGATGTGTACAATTCACACAAAACCAAAAGAAAAACCAAAAACAAATACAACTAATACTACAAATACAGCAAAACCAACCAACACAAATACAAGTGGAAATAATAGCTCAAATAGTAGTAGTAACACAAATAGTACAGGAGGAAGTACATCAAGTCAAAACAAAACCAATAATACAAGTGAAAAACCAAAAGTAAATAATACTAATTCTGGAAAAGCAAATTAACAAAAGAGATGTGGAAATTAAAGCTTTCACATCTCATATTAAAATAATAAGGAGGATATAGTTTGGATTTATATTTTTATAATACATTAACAAAGAAAAAGGAAAAATTTGTACCGATTGATGATAAAGAAGTAAGAATCTATTCTTGTGGACCAACTGTGTATAAAGATGCTACTATTGGAAATATGAGGACAAATATTTTTCAAGATGTTTTAAGAAGAGTTTTAAAGTATAATGGTTATACTTTAAAACATGCTATGAATATAACTGATGTAGGTCATTTAGTTTCAGATGGTGATGAGGGTGAAGACAAAATGATAAAAACAGCAAGAGAAGAGCATAAATCACCAATTGACATTGCTGAATATTATACAAAACTATTTTTTCAAGATTTAGAACTTTTAAATATTGAAACACCAGAAATTATTTGTAAAGCGACTGATCATATAAAGGAAATGCTTGAATATGTTGAAAAATTAGTAGAAAATGGTTATGCTTATGAAACATCAACAGCTATATATTTTGATATTTCAAAATTAGATAAGTACCCTATTTTATCAAATTTAAATTTAGAGGAGCAAAAAGCAGGAGCTAGAGTTGATGTAGACAAAGAAAAAAAGAGTCCATATGATTTTGCATTATGGATAAAAGCACCAGAAAATCATTTGATGAAATGGGATAGCCCTTGGGGAGCAAGCTATCCAGGATGGCATATTGAATGTTCAGCTATGGGACAAAAATATTTAGGTGAACAATTTGACATCCATACAGGAGGAATTGACTTAATTCCAACACATCACGAAAATGAAATTGCACAAAGCAAAGGAAGATGTGGAAAAATACCTGCTAATTATTGGATGCATGGAGAGTATTTACTTATTGATGGCGGAAAAATGTCAAAAAGTTTAGGAAATGTATATTTAATTAAAGACTTGTGTCAAAGAGGATATGACCCATTAGTATATAGGTTATTTAGCTATTCTTGCCATTATAGAAATAAATTGAATTTCACATGGGAAGCAATAGATGCTACTTCAAAATCATTAGAACGTTTAAAAAATGGATATCAAATGCATCTAGAAGGAAAAGACATTGTTGATGATGAAGACATAGAACAATTAGAAGAAAAATTTCATCAAGCAATCAATGATGATTTGAATATGCCAGCAGCCATGGGAATTGTATGGGAAGTAGTTAGAATGGAGAAAAAATCTCCTAAATTTGCAGAATTACTTGCTAAATTTGATACTGTTTTAGGTTTGAAAATAGGAGAGAAAACAAAAAACGTACAAACGAGCATACCAGAAGACATTATGCAGTTAGTAGAACAAAGAAAACAAGCAAGGGAAAATAAAGATTGGGCAAAATCAGATGAACTAAGAGAATTAATTAAAAATAAAGGATATGAAGTAAAAGATACCAAAGCTGGTATGGAAATTAGAAAGGTGGAATTATAATGTCAATATTATTACCAGGTGGAGCAGGTTTCATAGGAAGTCATACAGCAGTTGAATTATTAAAAGAAGGAAAGGAAGTTATTATTCTTGATAATTTTTCTAATAGCAATCCAAAAGTATTAGAATCAATAAAAAAAATAACTGGCAAAGATTTTAAATTTTATCAAATGGACTATCTAGATAGAAAAAATCTAGAGACTGTTTTTGAAGAAAATAACATTGAAGCGGTTATTAACTTCGCAGGATATAAGGCAGTAGGAGAATCAGTACAAAAGCCGATTGAATATTATACTAATAATGTTTCAGGGGCATTGGTATTATTAGATACTATGAGAAAATATGGATGTAAAAAATTTATTTTCAGTTCTTCTGCTACTGTTTATGGAGAGCCAGAAAGAATTCCATTGACAGAAGAATGCAAAACAGGAGGAACTACAAATCCATATGGTACTACAAAATTATTTATTGAACAAATTTTAAAAGATATCTATGCGTCAGATAATAGTTGGGATATTTGCATTTTAAGATATTTTAATCCAGTAGGAAGTCACGAAAGTGGATTAATTGGGGAAGAACCACAAGGAATACCAAATAATTTAATGCCATATATTGTGCGTGTAGCAAATGGACAATTAAAAGAATTATCTGTATTTGGTAATGATTATGATACTCCAGATGGTACTGGTGTAAGAGATTATATACATGTAGTAGATTTAGCAATAGGTCATTTAAAAGCATTGGACAAACTTGATAAAGAAGGAAAGGGACTATATATTTATAATTTAGGAACAGGAACAGGATATAGTGTACTTGATATGGTAAAAGCATTTGAAAAAGCAACTGGCAAAAAAGTAGCTTACAAAATCGCGCCAAGAAGACCGGGAGATATAGCAACTTGTTATGCTGATCCTAAAAAGGCAAAAGAGGAGCTAGGTTGGGAAGCAACAAAAACATTAGAAGATATGTGCAAAGATTCATGGAATTATATAATAAATCAATAGAGGAGGAAACATGACAAATTTTAAACAAAAAATTGCTGAACAAATTGCAAAAGTAACTGATTTAGATGAAAAAGAATTAGAAAACTATATAGACATTCCAAAAGATGAGAAAAATGGAGATTATGCATTTCCTTGCTTTCGCCTTGCAAAAGAATTAAAGAAAGCACCACCACAAATCGCAAGTGATATAAAAGAAAAGCTTGTATTAGATGAAAAATACATAAAAAAAATAGATATAGTAGGTGGCTATCTAAACTTTTATATTAATACAAATTTATTAACTAGTGAAGTTTTAAAAGAGATGGAAGGGGAAGAATTTGGGCAAAGCAATGTTGGGGCTGGTAAAAATATTGTAATAGATTATTCTGCACCTAATATTGCGAAACCTTTTCATATTGGTCATTTACGTTCAACTGTAATTGGTGGAGCATTATATAACATATATAAATATTTGGGATACAACACTATTGGGGTTAATCATTTAGGCGATTATGGAACTCAATTTGGAAAGTTAATTGAAGGATATAAATTATGGGGAAAAGAGTATGATATTGAAAAAGACCCAATTAATGAATTGACTAAAATTTACATTCGAATTAACGAGGCATGCAAAGAAGATGAAAATATTTTAAATTCCTGTAGAGATAATTTTAAAAAACTAGAAGATGGAGATGAATATTGCACTAAAATATGGCAAAAGTTTCGTGAGTTAAGTTTACAAGAATTCCAAAGAGTTTATGACTTATTAGGCAGTCAATTTGATTCTTGGAATGGAGAAGCTTTTTATTCTGATAAGATGCTAGAGGTAATTGACATATTAGAAAAAACAGGAAAATTAATAGAATCTCAAGGAGCTAGAATTATTGATTTAGAAGAACAAGGAATTAACACTCCATGTATTATTGAAAAATCAAATGGGTCAACAACTTATGCAACAAGGGATTTGGCAGCTATTTTATATAGAGCAAGGACATATGATTTTGATAAAGCATTATATGTAACTTCCTATGAACAGGTTCTACATTTTAAACAAGTATTTGAAGTAGCTAAATTATTAGGATTAGATGAAAAATATATTAAAGGTTTAACACATATTCCATTTGGAATGGTATTATTACCAACAGGAAAAATGTCTACAAGAGAAGGCAATATTGTAAAACTAGAAAAATTGTTGAATGAAGCTATACAAAGAGCAGAAGACATAATAGAAGAAAAAAATCCAAGTTTAGAAAATAAAAAAGAAGTGGCAAAAAAAGTAGGAATAGGAGCAGTTATATTTAATGATTTGTCAAATAGTAGAGTAAAAGATGAAATATTCGAATGGAATCAAATTTTAAATTTTCAAGGAGAAACGGGACCATATATTCAATATACTTATGTAAGAACAAAAAGTGTATTGGAAAAGGTAGGATATTTGCCAAACATAGCCGACATTAAGATAGAAAAATTACAAGATTGTTATTCTCAAAGTATTATAAAATTAATATATAAGTGGGAAGATATTCTAATACAAGTAACTCAAAAAGATGAACCATCAATTTTAGCGAGATATTTAATTGATGTAGCAAAAGCTTTTAGTGTTTTTTACAATGAAAATAAAATTATGATAGAAGACAAAGAATTACAGAATGCAAGAGTATATCTAACTTTTTGTATAGGAAAAGTTTTAAAAACAGGTGCTAAACTGTTAGGAATTGATATGCCAAATAAAATGTAATATAAATAAAAAAGCGGAGGAAGAAACATGTCAAAATATGAAGATTATGATGATGAAGAATTGCCAAAGGCAATGAGAAAAAATAATAGTACAGGAAGAAAGTCTACAAAGACTAAATCAAAAAACAAAAAGAAGAAAATGGGACTATTTGGAAAGACAGTAATTGTGTTAGTAATAATAATTGGTATTTTATTAGCATATGGGTACTGGTTTTTACAAGACAAGATGGGAAAAATGCAACAAGTTGATATAAATGAAGATGAATTAGGAATATCTGATGAATTATCAGATAACTTATCAGGGTACCGAAATATTGCTATTTTTGCAGTAGACAGTAGAAGTAATGAATTAGAAGCAGGAAATCGTAGTGATGGTATTATTATAGCAAGTATTAATAATAGTACAAAAGAAGTTAAATTAATGTCTGTTTATCGTGACACTTATGTGCAAATTCAAGGACATGGATTAGATAAGATAACACATGCTTATGCATATGGCTCTGCACAATTAGCAATGAATACTTTGAATACAAATTTAGATTTAAATATTAAAGAATTTGTAACAGTAAATTTTGATTCTGTGGCAGAAGCAGTAGAAGAATTAGGCGGAGTAGAAATTAATGTAGAGTCAAAAGAAGAGATGGATAATATTAACTTCTATATTGACGAAACAGCAAAAATAACAGGAATGTCTAATAAAAAGGTAACAACACTTGGAAGGCAAACATTGAATGGAGTGCAAGCTGTAGCTTATTCAAGATGCCGTTATACAGCTGGTGGAGATGCTAAAAGAACAGAGAGAATGAGAACAGTATTAACTGCAATGACAGATAAATTGAAGACCAAAAGTATAGGTGACATTAATAGCTTTTTGGATAAAATTTTGCCAAAAGTATATACAAATATTACAACAGGAGATATTTTGGGACTATTGCCAAGTGCTGCTAGCTTTAAGATAACTAAAAGTATTGGCTGGCCATATGAGACTAAAGGTGCTACTTTAGATAGATGGTATGGTGTTCCAGTTACACTAGAAAGTAATGTATCTAAATTACATCAAGAAGCTTTTGGAGAAACAGACTATGTCCCATCTACTACAGTAAGAACAATTAGTAACAATATTATTCAAAAAACAGGATATAGTAAATAAGATTTCAACAGAAAACGACATTTTTCTTGACATTTTTTTATAAGAATTATATAATTGCCATAATACATAATATACTATTTTAGGGGATAAAAAAATGAATTTAGATATGGAAAACCAAGACGTAATAAGTACTGATTTAGCTAGGATGTCTAAAATAACGCAAGATGTAAAAAAAATAAATTATATGTCAATAAAAAGGATATTAGATGTGATATTAGCCAGTATAGGACTAGTAATATTAATACCGATTTTTGTAATAATAGGAATTATTATAAAAATAGATTCAAAAGGATCAGTATTTTTTGCTCATACACGAATAGGAAAAAATGGTAAAAAGTTCAAAATGTATAAATTTAGAACGATGCGTGAAAATGCACAGGAAATGATAGATTATTTTACAGAAGAACAGAGACAAGAATGGGAAGAAAACTATAAGTTGAAAGAAGATCCGAGAATTACAAAAGTTGGAAATTTTTTAAGGAAGACAAGCTTAGACGAATTGCCACAAGTAATTAATATTATAAAAGGTGATTTATCAATTGTTGGACCAAGACCAATAATTGATAGAGAACTAGAAAAATATGGTAAAAACAAAGAAAAATTTTTGAGTATTACACCAGGACTTACAGGGTATTGGCAAGTAAATGGAAGAAGCGATACTACATATGAACAAAGAATAGAAATGGAACTATACTATATAGATCATGTATCTCCAAAACTGGATATAAAAATATTTTTCCAAACATTTAGTTCAGTAATAAGAAAAAAGGGAGCAATATAATTGAAAGATATTAAGATAATAGTAGCAACACATAAACAATATCCTATGCCACAATCTACGATGTATATTCCAGTACAAGTTGGGAGAGAAGGAAAAGAAGATATAGGTTTTCAACCTGATAATGAAGGAGAAAATATATCTTCTAAAAATCCATATTTTTGTGAATTAACAGGGCTATATTGGGCATGGAAAAACTTAAAAAATGATTATATAGGATTATCACATTATAGAAGGCATTTTTCACAAGCCAAAAAAGTAGGAAAAGATATACAAAGTAGAATAAATAGTGTGCTTACTCAAGAAGAAGTAGATAAAATATTAGATGATACAGATATAATATTACCAAAAGAAAGAAAATACTATGTTGAAAATTTATATGACCATTATAAAAAAACCATGTATATTGAACCATTAGATGAAACAAGAAAAATAATAGAAGAAAAGTATCCTCAATATATAGAAGAATTTGACAAATTGCATACAAGAACATCAGCACATTTATTTAATATGTTCATCATGAAAAGAGACATACTAGATCAGTATTGTACATGGCTATTTGATATTTTATTTGAGTTAGAAAAAAGAATTGATGTTTCTCAATATGATGCGTTTCACTCAAGACTTTTTGGAAGAATAAGTGAACGATTATTAGATATATGGATTAATACTAATAATTTAAAATATGAAGAAATAAAGGTAATTGATATAGAAAGAGTAAACTGGGTAAAAAAAGGGTCAGCTTTTTTAATGTCAAAATTTACAGGAAAGAAATACCAAAAAAGCTTTTAAGGTTTATTAGGTGCAGGGGGTAATTTATGTGACTAATAAAGAAACTGAAGAATTGATATCAGTTATAGTACCAGTATATAATGTAGAAAAATATATAAAAAAATGTATTGATAGCATTTTGAAACAGACATATCGTAATATAGAAATACTTTTAATAGATGATGAGTCAAAAGATAAATCAGGAATTATTTGTGATCAATATGCAAAAATAGATAATCGTATAAAAGTCATACACAAAGAAAATACAGGGATTTCAGATGTACGAAATTTAGGTATTAAGCTTGCTAATGGAAAATATATTACATTTATTGACTCAGATGATTATGTGGAAGATGACTATGTAGAATTTTTATACAATCTTATAATTAAAAATAATGTAAAGATATCAATAACTTCACATACAGCTATTTATAATACAGGATTAAAATTACAAGAAGCAACAAATGAATTTAGTGTAATTGATTCTAAAACAGCAATTGAAAGAACTTTATATGAAGAAGGAATTAACATATCACCTTGGGGCAAAATGTATGAAAAAACAGTATTTGATAAAGTACAATATCCAGTATCAAAAAATTATGAAGATACAGCTGTAACATGCAAATTATTTAGTCAAGTAGACAAAGTAGCAATTGGCTCTGTTAGTAAATATTATTATATAATAAGAGAGGATTCTATATCTAGAGTTAAAGATTTTTCACAAAAAATGGACTTGATTACATGTGCTAATGATATGGGAGAATATATTTTAAAACAATATCCAGATTTAGAAAAAGCAGTTAATAGAAGAATTATGTATGCATATTTGAGTACTTTGTCACAATTAGCCAACTTAAAAGAAAGGCATCCAAAAGAGCAAAAAGAAATTATGACATATATTAATACACATAGAAAACAAATTTTAGAAGATGAAAGAATTCCTTCAAGAGATAGAAAAGCACTTAAAATTACAAAATTAGGATTTAATGTATATAAAATATTTTGGCATCTATACAAAAAGAAGACAAATAGGGAGTAAAGATGAGAATTTTAGTAGGATACTTTGTAGATGGAAAACATAGTGGAATAGATACATATTTACTTAATTTTATACAAACAATTAGCCAAGAAAATGTGCAAATTGACTTATTAACAAATAGAATAAATGATGATGTAATAAAAAAATATAAAATCAATAACTTAAATATAATAGACATACCAAGACTGAAACATCCTATAAAACAATATAAAAAAATGGATGACATATTAAAAAAGGATAAATATGATATTGCATATTTTAATATTTCAGAAGCATTTAATTCGATAGGAATATTAGCTAGTAAAAGAAACAATGTAAAAAAGATTATTATACACAGTCATGCAAGTGGAACAGATTGCAGAAATTGTATAAGTAGAATTGCATTAAAATTATTAAATATGATATTTAAACATATAATCTGGCGATGGGCAAATTGCTATTATGCTTGTTCAGAAAAAGCAGCTAAATGGCTATTTCCAAAAAGAATTACACAAAATCATAAATATAAAATTATATATAATGCAATAGATGATTCAAAATATGAATATAAAGAAGAAATTAGACATCAAAAAAGAACAGATTTGAATTTACAAGATAAAGTTATTCTAGGGCATATAGGTAATTTTTGCTATGCGAAAAATCAAGAATTTTTATTGCATGTAATAAAAGAATTAGAAGATTATTATCACTTAGTTTTAGTTGGGGTAGGCAGTGATTATACAAGAATAAAGAAAAAAATACAAAAGCTGAATTTAAATGAAAAAGTTACATTACTAGGACTTAGAAATGACGTGAATGAATTGTTACAAGCATTTGACATTTTCTTATTACCCTCAAAATTTGAAGGATTAGGAATTGTTGGAATAGAAGCACAATTTAGTGGATTACCATGTATTTTTAGTAATGAAGTACCAGAAGAGATACTAATAAATTCTGATAGTGTAAGAATACCATTGAAAGTAAAAAAATGGGAACAACAAATAGAAGAATATAAAAAGGTAGGAAGACATTCTCAAATAAAACCAAATAATAAAATAGAAAAATATAGTTTAGATAAACAAAAACAACAATTTTTTGATATATTATTATAAGGAGAGATGAAAAATGCCACCATAAAATAATTTAAATTAATAGTAAAAAAGAAAGGGGTATAAAAATGAAAAGAATTTTTATAGTTATTTTATTAGTATTATGCATGATATGCACAGTATGTCCAACAAAGGTACAGGCAGTAGAAGAAAAAATATCTGCTACAAGTAAAGAAACAGAACAATCACAGGAACAAGAACAAATAGTTCCTAAAGAACAATTATTTGAAGAAAAAGAAGAACCATCAGCAGGAATAATGGCTATTGCAGCTACGAGTGGACAATTTAAATACTCAACATTAAGTGATGGAACATTAAGAATTACTGGACACACAGCTCCTACAGGAGCACTATCAATTCCTTCTCAAATCGATGGAAAAACAGTTACAGAAATAGGTAGTTATGCTTTCTATTATGAAACTGGAATTACTTCTGTTGTTATACCAAACACAGTAAAAACAATAGGGGCATATGCGTTTCATTATTGTTTTGGTATAAAATCAATTACTTTTGGAACAGGAATAAAAGAAATTGGCTCAAGTGCCTTTTATTATAATAAGATTTCAGGGAATTTAGTTCTTCCTGATTCAGTAGAAAAAATAGGAAGCGAAGCTTTTTGTAGTATTTCTGGAATTACATCAGTTACATTCGGAAAAAATTTGAAAGAATTTGATGCAAGTGCATTCTCAGCAGATGTTAGTTTAACAACATATAATGTAAATGCTAGCAATCCAAATTTTTCAGCACAAAATGGAGTTTTATTTAATAAAGACAAAACTGAAATAGTGGCTTATCCAACAGCAAAAACTGAAACAACATATACGATACCATCAACTGTTAAAGTGATAGGAAAATATGCATTTTATTGGAACAAATCACTAACTAATATAACTATCCCAAATGCTGTAACAGACATACAAAGAGGAGCATTTGCGGAAGATGTAAATTTAAGTACTGTTACACTACGGAAGTAATGTAAAAACAATAGGTGAGTATGCTTTTAATAAAATAAAAATTACTAGTATTACAATTCCAGCTGCAACAACATCTATTGATTCATTAGCTTTTATGGGAACGTCTACATTAAAAAGCATTAGTGTAAATGCTAATAATAAAAGTTTTTGTGATGTAAATGGAGTTTTACTTACTAAGGATAAAACTAAAGTTGTAATTTATCCACAAGGAAAAACAGATGCAACATTTACAATACCAAATTCAGTAAAAACGATTGGAGAAAATGCATTCATAGATGGACAGATACAAAGTATAACAATTCCAAGTAGTGTAACTACTCTTGGAGATTGCTGTTTTGCTAGAACTAACATAGGTTCAATTACTATTCCAGCTAGTGTTACCAAAATGGGCTATGGAACATTTAGTGGTTGTACTAATTTAACAACAGCAGTTGTTAATGCTAATGTAACAGATTTACCTTATATTACATTTTCGGAATGTCCAAAATTGTCAACTGCTACATTAGGTAATAAAATACAAAATCTAGATTCAAGAATTTTTTATAAATGTACATCATTAACAAAAGTAACACTTCCTAGTAATTTAAAAAAGATTGAATATTCTTTTTTAGGATGTACGAGTTTAGCTCAAGTAACAATACCAGCAACTGTAGAATGGATTACAGCAGGATCTTTTGAGCCAAATACACAACTAGACATATCTAAAACTAAATTACAAAAATTAGATGATGGAACTTATGCAATAACATATAATGTATATGTAACAGGAACATTTGATTATAAAAAGGCATATGAAGTTCTAGGTAAAGTAAATGAAGAAAGAAAGAAACAAGGATTGTCTAGTTTGACAATGGATAGAGATTTATTAGAAGCAGCAATGCAAAGGGCGAGAGAAACATCTATTTATTTTGACCATACACGACCAAGTGGTTTAAACTGCTATTCTGCATGTAGCAAAATGTCTGCTGAAAATATAGCAGCAGGTTCATCAACAGCTGATGGAGTAATGAATCAATGGATGAATTCATCAGGGCATAAAGCCAATATTTTAACAAGTAGTTGGAAAAGTATTGGAATTGGATGTTTTTATACAAATGGACAATGGTATTGGACACAATGTTTCTCTTCAGATACAGCAATAAATGTGTCTATGCCAGCAAATAAAACGGAAAAGCAAGCAGTAAAAACATTAGATGATAAGATTTCTTTACAAGGTACAAGTCTAACCAATGTAAATGTAAAAATGCAAGAAACTACAACAATTGGAAAAATATATAATATTAATACAGAATGGCCTGTAGCACGTGTCATATTAGAACCAGAAAGCTTTACTTGGACTAGTGGTAGTTCTAAAACTGCAACAGTAACTTCTAAAGGTGCTATAAAAGGAATAAAAACAGGTAATACAACAGTAAAAGCAGCAATTGGGAATAAATCACTAACTTATAATATATCAGTAAAATTACCTTTTACAGATGTTGACGAAGGAGCATGGTTCTATTCAGCAGTAAATGATACTTATTGTAAAGGAATTATAAAAGGTAGTGGAAATAAATTTGAACCAAATTCAAAATTAACAAGAGGAATGATTGTAACAATACTTTATAGAATGGAAGGTTCTAATCCAGTACCAAATTCTAATAAATTTACAGATGTTAAAAAAAGTGAATATTATTATGATGCAGTAAAATGGGCAGCATCTAAAGGAATTGTAAATGGATATGGACAAACAGGAAAATTTGGTCCAGAAGACCCAGTAAAAAGACAAGACTTAGCAGTAATATTAATGCATTATACACAATATAAAGGAAAAAAGATAAGTGCAACAGGAAACCTAAGCAAATTTGTTGATGGAAATGCAACTGCTGATTATGCTAAAGAAGCAATGCAATGGGCTGTAGCTAGGGGAGTTATCACAGGAAGTGAAGCAACTAAGAAAGTATCACCAAATGGAACGGCTACTAGAGCAGAAGCAGCTG
>CANQES010000040.1 GCA_947595555.1 uncultured Clostridia bacterium
TATAAAAAAAATCCCAATAACAAGAATAAGTTAATAATTGATGAAGAAGTATCAGAAATTATAAAAGAAATTTTTGAGAAATATTCAAAAGGATATACTCGCACAGAAATAGTAAAAAGTTTAAATAAGAGAAAAATTATACCACCTAGAGAATATTTGAAAATAAAAGGAGTACAAGCAAATTCAGATGGTTGGAAAGAAATTACAATAACAAGAATTGTTAGTAATCCTGTATATATTGGAACAATGATAGGAGCAAAAACTGTAAAGCCCAGTTTTAGAAGAAAAGAAAGAATAATAAATAACAAAGAGAATCAAATAATAGTTGAAAATACTCACGAACCAATAATTGATATAGAAACTTTTAATAAATGTCAAATGCTCAAAAATAAATTTAAAAATAATCGTAAGCGAAAATATGATGATATATTTAAAGGGTTAATTTATTGCAAAGAATGTGGTAGTATTTCTACATTAAAACATAAAGAAAAAACTACTAAAAATGGTGGTAAATGCGAGATAAACTCTTATATATGTTCTGAAGCTAACAAAGGTACAAATAAAAAGTGTAATAATACAAAAACTATCAGTAGCAAAAAATTATACAATCTAATTATACCAATTATAGAAAATCAATGTAAAAGTGTTTATTTTAATGATGATGATATAAAAACGGTTATGAATAATTTAGAAAAAAGTATCAATTTTGAATGTCATAGATTAGAAGATGAAAAACAAGGGTTACTTGCTAAAATAGATAAACTAAATGAACAAATAAAAATTACATATAATGATAAACTTGAAAATATTATCAATAATGAAACTTTTTTATCAATTAAAGCTCAAAAAGAAAACGAAATTGAAAAATGTAAAAAGCAAATTTGTGATTTAGAACAGAAAATAAAGCTTGAGAAAAATAAAAATACAATAAGTTATAATCAAATTAAAAAGCTATCTGAGGAATTTTTAAACACAAACAAGGTAACTAAACAGATATTGAGTAATTTGATAGATAAAATCGAATTTGACAGTAATCGTAACATAAATTTAAAATTAGTTTTCTCAAAAATAAGTAATAACTAATGGTATCCTTAATAGCACAGCATCATATATCGCATGTAAAGGAGACCCAATTGCAAACCTACAAGAAGACTTAGCAGCAGAACAAAAAGCAAGAGCAACTTATGAAAAACTAATAAACCTATGTCGTGACAATCCAGACGTATTAGACCCATTAAGATATTTAAGACAAAGAGAAGTAGTACACTTCCAAAGATTTGGAGAAGCATTAAGAGGAGTACAAGACAAACTTGCAGACAAAAAGTTATATATGAATGATATGAAACCAATGAGATAAGAAAATATACTCAACAAACAATGAACCAAGAAATTGGTTCATTATTGATTGATTAAACATATATATAATAGTAAATACTAGTAAAAGATGTAATAAACTAAGGAGGATACAAAATTGAAATTAGGAGTAGCATTATCAGGAGGAGGAATCCGAGGAATTGCACACGCAGGAGCATTAAAAGCATTAGAAGATAATGACATCCACATAAATATAATAGGGGGAACAAGTTCAGGAAGTCTAATAGCTGCATTATATGCGATGGGATACTCTCCATATTATATTTATATACTATTTAAAAAATATGCAAAAGACATAGTAGAAATAAACTCTGCACCAATCATAACGGGAATAGGAAACTTTATGTTCAACAAAAAAGTATGCATGTCAGGATTAAAAACAGGCGAAAGTTTGGAAGACGCTTATAATAATATTGCAATAAGGAAGGGGATAAAAAAGATAGCAGACATTACTAAAATGCAAATAGTTATTCCGTCAGTAGATGTAAAAGCTTCAAAAGAATATATTTTTACTAATACTGTTCCCAAAGAATCAACAGATAAACTTCAGTATATTACTGATATATCAGTAGGAAAAGCAGTAAGAGCAAGTAGCAGTTTTCCGGGAATATTTTGTCCTTGTGATTTTAAAGCTCATAAATTTTTAGATGGAGGAATATTAGATAATATTCCAGTATTAGAAGTAAAAAAACAAGGAGCAGATAAAGTAATAGCAATTAATTTTAAAGCAGATGATGTAGATGAGAACAGTAATATGATGGATATTGCTATGAGAACAATTGATATTATGGGAAACAAGATTTCAGAAGAAAGCCTTAAACAAAGTGATTTTATTTTAACGATATCCACAGATAAGACAGGATTATTAGATATAGAGAAACTAGACAAATGTTATCAATATGGGTATCAAGCTGTAATTCAAAATTTAGAAGAAATAAAAAATACAATCGAAGACATATAATCCACTCATTTGAATATAATATAAAAATGAAAGGAATGGGAAAATGGTAATACGATATTTTGATAATGCTGCAACAACAAAAGTAAAGCAAGAAGTATTAGAAGAAATGTTACCATATTTTAATGAAAAATATGGTAATCCATCAGCGCTTTATAGTATTGGAAGAGCTTCAAAAAAAGCAATAGAAGAGGCGAGAAAAAAGGTAGCAAGTTTAATAAATGCAAATCCAAATGACATATATTTTACTGGTTGTGGTTCAGAAAGTGATAATATGATTATAAAAGGGATAGCTCATAAAGAACGAAAAAAAGGAAGACATATAATTACTTCTCAAATTGAGCATCCAGCAGTATTGCATACATGCCAAGCTTTGGAAAAAGAGGGATTTGAAGTAACATATTTAAAAGTAAATAAAGAAGGTTTTATCAATTTAGAAGAACTTAGAAAATCAATTAGACATGATACAATTTTAATTAGTATAATGTTTGCAAACAATGAGATAGGGACAATTCAACCAATTGAAATGATTTCTAAAATTGCGAGAATGCATAATATTGTATTTCATACTGATGCGGTGCAGGCATGTGGTAATATTCCAATTGATGTAAAAAGAATGGGAATTGATTGCCTATCATTATCAGGGCACAAACTATATGCACCAAAAGGGATTGGAGCATTATATGTAAGAAATGGAATTGAATTTGAAAAATTTATGGATGGGGGACATCAAGAAAAAAATAAGAGAGCTGGTACTGAAAATGTTGCAAGCATAGTTGGATTAGGAAAAGCATGTGAATTAGCACAAGTGAATTTAAAGAATCATCAAATGCACCTAGAAGAATTAAGAGATTATTTTATTAAAGAAGTAAAGGAAAAAATAGATGGAGCTATATTAAATGGAAGCATACAAAATCGCCTACCAGGAAATAGTAATTTTTCATTTCCTATGGTAGACGGTGAAGCTTTATTATTAAATTTAGATGCTAAAGGAATTTGTGCTTCTGCTGGGTCTGCATGCACATCTGGTTCATCTAAACCATCTCATGTTTTAACTAGCATAGGCTTACCAGATGATTTGGCACATAGCTCATTAAGAGTAAGTTTTGGAGAAGATAACACAAAAGAAGATGTAGATTATTTAATAGAAAATTTGTGTGACATAGTGCAAAGATTAAGAAAACAATATTAATTGTTTTTCAAAAGATGAATTGCACACCTAATGCCATCAACACTTGCAGACATAATTCCTCCTGCGTATCCAGCTCCTTCACCACATGGATAAATACCGGATATATTAGAAAGCATTTTTTCATCTCTAAGAATTCTAACAGGTGAAGAACTTCTTGTTTCTAAGCCTGTTAAAATGCTGTCTGGATTAGCAAAGCCATGAAGTTTAGTATCAAAGTATTGTAAACCTTGTTTTAATGTATTTATAATAAAGTCTGGTAAAATGTCTTGCAAATTTGATAAAGTAAATCCTGGTTTATAACTAGGCTTAACATCACCAATGGACATAGACTTTTGATTTTTTAAAAAATCTTCAACTCTTTGTACAGGAGCAAAATAGTTAGCACCACCTAAGGAAAAAGCTTTTTGCTCTAAATCTTTTTGAAAATCAATACCAGCTAATGGAGAGTTACCAATAAAATCTTCAGGGGTAACATTGACTAGAAGAGCTGAATTAGCATTTTCTCCATCTCTTGCAAAATTACTCATACCATTAGTTACAATTGTATTTGGTTCACTAGAAGAAGCCATAACAACTCCACCAGGACACATACAAAAAGTATAGCAAGTGCGACCATTATTAGTATGATAGGCTAATTTATAATCAGCTGGAGGTAAACTTAGTTTGGTTATTGTACCAT
Source organism: uncultured Clostridia bacterium (assembly GCA_947595555.1). GTDB lineage: Bacteria > Bacillota > Clostridia > TANB77 > CAG-508 > CAG-269. The sequence goes on from CANQES010000040.1 coordinate 4,204, forward strand.
ATTGTGCTTGGTTAATCCATTTTTGTAAATGCTCAATGCGAACTCCAACAGAAAAGTTTTTAGGTTCCATATAAATTCCCTTTTGATAAAGTGTTTTAAATGTATCTCGAGAACTATGTCCAATAGCTAAAATAACTTGATTGGCTTGTATAGTTTCTTCTAATTTATTATGAAGAGTGCGTAAAGCAATGATACTATGATTAACAATATCAAAATCAACTACTTTTGTATCAAAAAGGAAAGTACCACCTTTTGACATTATATATTCTCTCATATTTTTAACAATATGGATTAAATGGTCTGTACCAATGTGTGGTTTTGATAAATATAATAGAGACTTAGGAGCACCAAAATAAACGAATTCTTCTAGAACTTTTTTACAAAAAGGACTGTGAATTCCTGTAGTTAATTTGCCGTCAGAAAAGGTACCAGCACCGCCTTCACCAAACTGAACATTAGAAGCGGAATTTAATTTTCCCGTTTTTAAAAATAAATCAACACTTTTTTGCCTTTTTTCAATAGCTTGTCCTTGCTCTATAATAATTGGCTCAACATTATTTTGAACTAAAGTAAGAGCAGCAAAAAGACCAGCAGGACCAGCTCCTACAATGACAGGTCTAGATGTTAAGTGATTATTAATAATAACATTGGGCATTTCAAGTTTTTTTATTTTATCAATTTTTTTGTATTTATTTTCATCTTTTACATGGATATCAATACTGTAAATAAAGTGAACGTCCTCTTTTTTCCTTGCATCAATTGATTTTCTTGTAATATGCCAATCTAAAACATCATCTTTTTTGATAGCATATTTTTTTATAATTGTTTCAAAAACTTCTGTCTCCGTTAAGTTTTTTCTGATTGGAATATCATTTATTCGTAACATATTAAAAATCCCCCATATTAAATATAAAACCATTATAGCATATAAAAAAAACTTGTGCTATAATAAAATAAAAAATGTGCTAATAAAATGAGGTATAATAATGCAAGATATAGATAATGCTTTTTATAATTGGATTCAGGGAATTCAAAACGATACTACAACTGACATATTGAAAGTAATTACAAATCTAGGTGGAATAGTGGGACTATTTTTAATCACTCTTGTTGTGGTTATTATTTTAATTTTATTGAAGAAAAAGACATTTGCAATAGCAATTACTTTAAATTTAATGATTAGTTCAATGTCTTATATTTTGTTAAAAAGTATAATTCAAAAGCCGAGACCACCAATAGAAGAAAGACTAATAGAAGAAACAGGATATAGTTTACCATCTGGACATATGACAAACAATACAGCTTTTTATGTACTGTTGATTTATTTAGTTAGTCAAAATGTAAAGAATAAAAAGTTGAGGAATATACTAATAGTTCTTTTTGGATGTATGCCTATTATTTTAGGATTTAGTAGGATATATTTAAGAGTTCATTATTTGAGTGATGTATTAGCAGGACTTTGCTTGGGAATGATATGTGTTACAGTATTTATAATATTTATTTATCCAAAATTAAATAAATATTAATTATCATAAAAATACTTTTCATTTCATTTTAATTAGTATATAATATTGATAACAAAATAGATGGGGAAATATATGGGAAAAAAAGTAATTAATTTTATTATAATAATATTTTGGGTATTTGTTATAGGTAGTGTATTTGGATTTTTTGGTGAAATGTTGTATGCTTTAGTTTATACAAGAACATTAGAAATACGAAAAGGCTTAATATATGGACCTTTTATCCAAATTTATGGAATTGGAGCAGTAGCTTATTATATTCTAATTTCAAAAGTGCAAGATCCTAAAAAAGCATTCTTTTCTGGAATGATTATGGGTGGTGCACTAGAATATCTATGCTCATTTTTCCAAGAAATATTTTTTGGAACAATTTCTTGGGACTATTCTAATTTGTTTATGAATTTAAATGGAAGAACTTCTTTATTGTATTGTGTATATTGGGGAATGATAGCAATTATTTATCTCAAGGTAGTATATCCAATGATTTTAAAAATAGAGCCACTAATACATAAAAAAACAGTTCAGGTTTTTACGGTATTTATGGTATTATTTATGACTTTTGATATTACTATATCTTGTATGTCGGGTAACCGTCAACAGGAAAGAAGGAATAATATACCTGCTAAAAATTCACTTGATAAATTTTTAGATAAAATGTATCCAGATGAATTATTAGATAAAATTTATAATAATAAAAAAGATGTATAGATAAAAAATGTTTTAAGTATATGAGCTTAAAATATTTTTTATACATTATATTGTTATACGCATGCTATAACAAACAATATTGCATATTTTTTACAAAAAAGAACATAAAAAATATTTAAAAAAATTTATAAATACGCTTGACAAAAAAATTCAAACGTGTTAAATTTTTTGGTGTAAGGAGGAAATAACATGAGAAAACAATTAAAAAATAAAGAGGAGCTATTCGACTATTTAACATATGGCTATATCTATGAATTGGAGGATGTAATAACAAGAAAAGGAAAACAAAAAAGGTTAAAAGATAACGAATTAGAACTTGAATTAAGGAATAAGACCAAAGAAAATGTAAAAGTAGACAACTTATTTGTAGAGCTGAAATTAGGACCATCATATAACAGAACAGAAAGTCCATGGATACAAATCTATACAATACAAAATAAAAGTGGTACAAAAGGAAGATATGTAGGGATGTCATTTATAAAAGAAACAAATGACATAGAACTATGGATAGGATTTGGAAGAAGTGGAAAGAAAAAAGCAGAAGTATTTGAATTAACAAAAGAATACAAAATAAAATATTCATTAATAGAGCCAAACTTAAAATACGGATTTGAGTATAAAACAGATTATGATGCTGTAGTTATAAGAAAAAAGATAAGTCTAAGAAACTTTAATGAAGACGACTTTGAGCGAGATTTAAAATACATCACAGATTTATACAAAGAATATGAAACTAGGTTTGAAAATTATACTATGTCTCAAAATTATAATAAATACGAAGCAAGCTCACTAAAAACGCAAATCACTTATGAAGAAATAAATGAAAACATGCTCACAATAATAGAAAAATTAGGATATATAGCCACATTAATGAGAGAACTAAAAAAATAGTAAAAATTTCAAGAAGATATTGACAATAAAAAGCAAATAAGTTATAATCCTCCTATAACAAGAAAGATTTATAAAGAAAGTTCTAAATAACTGGCACTTATTTAGAACTTACATAAATATTTTGTATTAATATTTAATGTACATCCCCATTATATCATAAAATAAAAGAAAATGCAAAATATATATGAAATCTTTTTTGTAATGTGATTTATGCCAAGGAAGAAGGTGAAAAAGATGGAATATATAGTAAATAAAAATTCGCAAATGGGGACAGACTTTCACACAATACATACAAAGGAATGTAATAGAAAACCAAAAGAAAAAAATTTCATCGATTTACAAAATTGTATGTGTCCAATTGAAGCTAAGAACAGGGCAAAGCAATACTTTAATAATGTAAGTGGATGTAAATACTGCTGTAACGAAATATTTTTTAAAAATAAAAAGGATTAAGTATATGATTAAGGAAAAGAAAATTAAATTAGAAGACATAGCACAAGTAACAATAGGTGTTTTGGTAAAAAGAGAAAAAGAAGATGCAGGAGAAAATAGTTATATGCTATTTTCTCTTAAAAACTATGAAGAAAATCAAAAATACGAAGAGATAAAAACTAGTAAAGATTTAAGCAATAAATTAGCAAAAAAAGGAGATTTATTGTTTCGTTTGCTATATCCAAATAAAATCATTTATGTAGATGAAACTTTAGAAGGATTATTAATACCTTCACAATTTTGTATTATCAGATCACATAGTATGAATCCAATTGTATTAAAATGGTATTTAGAAAGCGAAAAAGTTCAAGAAGATTTAAAAAACAAAATAACAGGTTCTATCATCAAATCAATGCCAATTACAAACTTAAAAACGATAAACATTCCTAGTATATCAAGCAAAAATCAAAAAAATATGGAACAATTAATTACTTTGTGGAAGAGAGAGAAAGACATTTCAAAAAAGATATTAGAAGAAAAAGAAAAATTATATACCCATTATCTAGAAAATATGATAGTAGAAGGAGAAGATTAAATACTATGGAACAAGAAGACATAAATAGAAAATTAAGAGAGATTACAAAAACTTTAAAAAGTATATCTAGTATTGGAAATAATTATATGGAATATATATCAGCACTAATGTATGTAAGATGTTATGATAGAAATATTTTTAAAGACATATTAAAAACAGATTTGCAAGATGTTAGACATATTATATATGAAATAGATAACAAAATAAGTGAAATAAGATCAAGGGAAAAATCATATAGATTATTTGACATTATTAGATTTAGTGAAGTAATCAATAATGAAAATGAAGTGATTTTCAGAAAAGTAATATTTGACATAAATGATTTGATTAGTAAATTGGAGAGCTTGGAAGATAAAGGACAGAATTTATTAGCTGAATCATTTGAATATATAATAATGAAAGCAGCACAAAATGGTGAATTGATATCTAAAAATAAAGAATTTTATACACCCAAAGGTGTGGTAAAGGCTTTAATAAAACTACTGAATATCCAAAATAATATGGCGATATATAATCCAGCTTGTGGTACAGGAAATTTTATCACAGAAAGTGCAAAGTATGGAAAAATATTTGCTTTTGGAGAAGAAAATGACAGCAGTAATTACAATATTTGTATTACAAATTTATTTTTACATGGTGTCAAGAACAAAAGAATTCAAGAAAAGAGCATAGAAAATGTACAAGATTGTGATATAGCATTAGCCAACCCTCCATTTGCATCTGACGAGATTAATGGTAATTATAAAAGAATATATTATGATTATGGTATATCTGATACAGCAAGTTCTTATACAAAGTTCTTAGTTATGATGCTAGAAAAAATCCATCGATTTGGAAAAATAGGAATAATATTGCCTCAAGGTTTCTTATTCAAAAAAAAAGTATCAGAGTACAGAGTTAGGAGAGAACTAATAGAAAAAAATTATATTGATGCTGTTATAGCTTTACCAGAGAAATTGTTTTATAAAACTAGAATTCCTGTAGTTATATTATTAGTAAATAAGGCGAGACGTAGAAAAGATGTACTATTTATTGATGCAAGTAGAGAATATATTAGTAAGAAAAAAACTAATATTTTATCAGTAGAAAATCAAGATAAGATATTAGACACTTATAAGCAATATAAGGACATATTGAATTATTCCCATGTAGCTGATTTTAAAGAAATTGCTAATAATGATTTTGACTTGGATGTGAAGAAATATGTTAAAGTCAAAAATGAAACAGAGCATATTAATCATCTTGAGATAGAAAAAAATTTATTAAAATTAGAACAGGAAAAAATTGATGTACAAGATAAAATATCTAAGCTACTGGAAGATATTTTATAGAAGAGTGCTCATTTATTAGTGATAGTTTGTCTGCTAGTTCTAATTACCCCCATGAAAGAATACAATTAAACAAAAGTATTAATATGGGGGTTTTTATATGAAGCAAGCATCATCAATAGAAGAACGTGCCATTAGTTTAGCACATTATATAATAGATTCAAAAGATACGGTGAGAGGAGCAGCAAAGAAATTTGGCATAAGCAAAAGTACAGTACACACGGAAGTAACACTAAAGAACGGTAGAAAAATTAGACAAGTTGTTCCCGAAAGTATTGAAATTAAAAGGGGTTTCTTAAGCAAGAAGAATCCAGTTGTGAAGTCGGGATTGGTAATAAAATAAAAATTTTAAATTTATAAAGACAAATATTATTATAAATGATATAATAATATTGAAATGGAGGAAACAAATGATAATTAGCAATTGGAGATTATTAGAAAGTATTGAGCACTCGATATCAGAATATAATAGTCAATTTTGGAGAGAAGAGGATAAAAATAAAAAAATAGATTATAATTTTATTGAATATTCAGAAGATGGTTTGAGTGCAAATATACCAGAAGAAATTTTATCTAAACTAGAAAGATTAATGATTTGTTTAAGAGCAAGAGATGTTGGAGAAGAAGAAATACAAGATATTACTAAGCAGTTATCTCAGATGTTGGATGTTATGAAATTGAAATCATTTAGTTTTTTTATGCAAGCAAAAGACCCTCAATATTCACATTTAGATATATCATTTTTAGAACATCTTAATGATGATATTGAAAATATATCAATGACAGGTATTGACTTATCAAAAGAAAAACCAAGCAGATTTGAGAAATTTAAAAATTTGAATTATTTTAGTTTGCAAAAATGTAATATTTCCGATCCAAAGATAATATCAGAAATAAAACCAGAAGTATTTATTTCATTAGAAAGAAATGAAATTGCACCTGAATATTATGAAGATGCTTTAAAATTAATACAAAGCTCAAATGGTAGAATCAAATTTTCAGTTAAAGAATTAGAAACAATGGCACAAATATATTCTACTAAACAAGTAGAATTAAGTGATTACCTACGACTTATGGAAGTTATAGATTTCGATAGTATTTCGAAACTAACTGTAATAATGAAAAATGAATTCGGCTATGAGAATATGAATAGCGAACAAATAGTTAATTTTTTAAATGGAAAGACCAATATTACTTTAAAAACCACACCTGTAAATTTATCAAAATTAGACTATGACGGAATATTAAAAGTGCCTACAAGAGTTATTCTAAAAAATGCTAATAAATTAAGTTTAGAAGAATTAAAAAGACATCAGTGTATAAAATCTGTACAAATGTCAGATGGACATAATACTGAAAAACAACAAGGAGAACCATATTCAAGAACAGAATATGAAAAGATAAGAAGTAAAATAGACGCAATAATATCACAAATTGAATTGCCAGATGAAGCAGATCCTAATAGAGAAAAAAAGATTTTTGCACAAATATATAAAATATTAGGTCAAAGCATTGATTATGACCATAATGCTATTTCAGAGGAAGAAAAAGATAATGAGAGATTACAAATAACATGTAGAAATTTACTAGGTGGATTATTAGAAAACAGATGTGTATGCGCAGGGTATGCAGATATTTTGAGAAATGTTTTAGCATGTATAGGCATCTATTCAGAATATGTTGGAGCTATGCCAGATTTTGAAAATGGAGTTCCATTAAACCTAAAAGATCCAGGTGGGCATGCTTGGAATTTAGTTAGATTAGATGGTAAGAAGTATTGGACTGATTTAACTTGGGATGCCAATAATATTAAAGCTGATAGATATCCTTTAAGATATTGCTTAAAATCAACTAGAGAATTTAAACATGATATTTTCAAAAAGAGATTAGAAGATGAAATTGAAGATCCATGTTTAGAAAGTATTTCTGATGAAGAGCAGAATAGATTATTTACAGGAAAAGAATTAGAGTATAGAGATACATCTAAAAAACAGGAAAATAGAAATATAGGATATTTAAGTAATTGTATAATGAGCATTGCTGATTCTGGATTAACATCAGCAAAGGTAAGAAAAACAGCTAACGAAGTGAGCAAATATACTGCTATGCAGATTACAGAAGAAAAAGAAACGGAGGGAGTAGATGGAAGAGGTTAGAACAATTGATTCAAAAAGTTGCAAAGAAATATATGTAATATTAAATAGGTTAGGATTATTCTATAAATTACCCATAGAACTAAAAGAATATATTATCCAAAATCAAGATTTATCATATGAGTATGATTTTAATATAGATTTACCATTAGTATATCAAGTAGATAATGAAAACACGAAAGCCTATATATCATATTTATATTTAAAGTACATAAATGATAGTGACAATGAAAAAAATATTCTATTAAGAAAATATGAGAAAAATGAAAAGATATATCAAGAAAAATTAATGGAAAAATATAATTCTAATAACATTTTTAGAAATAAAAGACTTGAAACTGTAGAAAATACACCGAATACGATTGCAATAGTAGAATACAAAGAGTCAATAATAAGGAAATTTGTAAATAAAATAAAAAGTATATTTTCAAGAAAATAGAACAAGAATGCTCTTGTTCTATTTTTTGCAATACAATTGACTTAATTTTTGCAACTCAATTTTAAAATCTTCTACTTGTTCATCACCATAATTATTTCTTAATTCTCTAGCCTTTTTAGACCATTCTCTAAATTGTTTTT
>CANQES010000041.1 GCA_947595555.1 uncultured Clostridia bacterium
TAAAGAATGGATAACAACAATAAGTGAAAGATATTCAAAATATTTATAAAATGGAGGTATTGAAAATGGAATTAAAAGTTGAAGAAATAAAAGCATTGGCACCAGTAAAATTCAATTATGAAGAATTAAAAGCAAATTTAACAGCGAAAGTTGAAACTTATAAAAATTTAGTTTATACAGAGGAAAATATTAAAGTAGCAAAGGCAGATAGAGCATTATTAAATAAATTAAGTAAAGCAATAAATGATGAAAAAATAAGAGTAAAAAATACTTTATTAGAGCCATTTACAGATTTTGAAAATAAATGTAAGGATTTAATTGCAATAGTCAATGAGGCTGTTACTAATGTTGATACACAAGTAAAGGCATACGAACAGAATATTAAAGATGAAAAATTAAAAGAAATAATGAATTTCTTTATTGAAAATGTTGGAGAATATGAAAAACTAATTGATTTTGACAAAATATACAATGAAAGATGGCTAAATGCAACCTATAAAATGGATCAAATTCAAAAAGATATATTACATATATTTACTAAAACCAAAACAGATTTAGGAGTAATTGATACACAATTTATTGATGAAAATATAAATAAACAAGTAAAGATGAGTTACTTTAATAATATTTCTGATACTAATGTACTTACATTAGCAATATTAGAGGGAAATAAAATAATAGAAAATAATAAAAAGATTGAAGAATTGAAACAAAAAGAAGATAGTTCACAAAATATAACAAAAAATGAAGAAAAAATGACAAATAGTTCACAAAATATAACAGAAAATGAAGAATTGCAACAATTAGATTTTAGAGTTTGGGTTACACAAAGACAAAAATTCGCATTAAAGGAATTTTTGATGTCTAACAATATTAAATATGGGAGGGTTGAGTAATATGAGTGAAAAAGAAGAATTAACAGAAGAGCAAAAAAGGCAATTACAATTAGAAGATTATAAAAATAATTGTAATTATCACATTCTACTTAAAAAAGCAAAAGGTGAAGAGGGACAGCAAGTAATTATCAATGGCGATAAAAAAAGTGTTTTTTCTGGAATTGAATTACTGTTACATTTCTTATTTAAAAGTGGAACAGAAAAAAAGGAAATATTAGAAATAGTTGATTTTGCTTATGAACATAAAGATGAAGAATAAAAAAATGGAGGTTTATATTTATGGAAAAAAATAATAATTATATTTTTAAAATATCAGCAAAAAGTGAACCAGCAAAAGTTGCTGGGGCAATAGTAGGAATGTTAAATGAAAATAAGAAAGTAGAAATGAATGCAGTAGGAGCAGGAGCAGTTAATCAAGCAGTAAAAGCAATAGCAACAGCAAGAGGATATATAGCACCATTAGGAAAAAACTTAGTGTGTATTCCAGCATTTACAACAATCAATATTGAAAATGTTGATAGGACAGGCATGAAATTTATTATAAAGGAGGAAAATTAAATGGCAACAGTAAAAAACAGTTTAACAAAACCAAAACAAACTTTTAGTAATTTTATAATGGGAGATGCAATAAAACGAAAAATAAATGAAACTGTTGGTGGAGCTAATGGTCAAAGATTTATTACAAGTATTTTATCAGCAGTTAGTACAAATACATCATTACAAGAATGTGAACATAGTTCAATAATTTCAGCAGCATTTTTAGGAGAGGCATTAAAATTAAGCCCTAGTCCACAGCTCGGACAATATTATATTGTTCCATTTAATAAAACAATTAAAAATGCAGATGGAAGTTCATATCAAATTAAAGTTGCTCAATTTCAATTAGGTTACAAAGGTTATATTCAATTAGCGATTAGAAGCGGTTATTACAAAAAGATAAATGTATTAGCAATAAAAGAGGGTGAACTTATAAAATATGATCCATTGTCTGAAGAATTAGAAGTAAATCTTATTGAAGATGATGAAATAAGGGAGAGTACACCAACAATTGGATATTATGCAATGTTTGAATATATGAATGGATTTAGAAAAACAATGTACTGGTCAAAAAAGAAAATGCTTTCACATGCTGATAAATATTCAATGGCATTTAATGCAGAATCATATAAAAAAATATTAGATGGAAAAATCCCTCAAAAAGATTTATGGAAATATAGTAGTTTTTGGTACAAAGATTTTGATGGAATGGCTTATAAAACAATGTTAAGACAACTTATTTCAAAATGGGGAATTATGAGTATTGATATGCAAACAGCTATGGAAAAAGACATGGCAGAAATTAAAGAAAATGGAGATTATGAATATATTGAAAATTCTGAAGATGATTTCCAACAAGTACCAGTAGAAAGTGAAATAAGTGTAGAAGAACAACCAACAGAAATTCAAGAAAATGAAAATACAGTAAAAAAAGTCGAACAAAAAAATACAGATGATGACTTTTTCAATGACTAAAAGTTAAATTATAGTGGGAGATATTGCCCCTTATATTTCCCACTATAAAGAAAAAGAGGTTATTTTATGGAAGAAAAAAACGATAAAGGATGGATAAGTTTATATAGAAAATTTATAAACTGGAAATGGTATAAAAATGCAAATGTGAAATCTGTGTTTATACATTTATTATTAAATGCTAATCATACTGAAGCTGAATGGAAAAATATAAAAGTATTAAGAGGACAGATGATAACATCAAGGGAGCATTTAGCAAAAGATTTAGGGTTAAGTATTCAACAGATTAGAACTTGTTTGTCAAAATTAGAATCTACAAATGAAATAAAAATAGAAACAACTAATAGATACACCCTTGTCACTATATTAAATTATGATAAATATCAACAAAATAAAACAACCAATAAAATAACGGATAATTCAACCGACAATTCAACCAGCGAAATAACCGACAAAATAACCAGCAAAACAGAGGCTGTAAACATTGAAAATAAAGAAAAAGAAGAAAGTGCAAAAGAAAATATAACCAGCAAAACAACCAATAAAACAACCAGCGAAATAACCGACAAAATAACCGACAATTCAACCACAAACAATAATAATATAATAATAAATAATAATAATATATTACTAAACTATACTAAACTAAACTTATTATTTAATTATTTATTATATAAAGAAAAACATTTTGAAAATTTACAGGATTCTGATAGAGATATAATTGTTTATAGATTAAAAAAACTTGATTTATACTACGATTATCAAAATCCTTCAATATGTAAATACATACCAAATTTAGAAGAGAAAATATTTGAAACGAAGTTATATTATTGGGTAATTACATCAATATGGATAAGCGAATATAGAATGTATTTTGATAATTTGAATAGAAATAATTTCTTTTTCAGATTTTTAAAGTGTAAAAAGTATATTCATATAAACTCAAACAGTTCAGAAGAGGAATTGAGACATTTTGTTTCTTACTTCATGAAAAGTTTAATGGAAGAGTTAAAAAAGGATTAAAATATAGTTTTTACGATTTTCAGAAACAAACTCAAACAGAACACAAAGGAAAGGAGAAAAATTATGGAAATTGAAAACATGCAACAAACATTAGGTTTATTAAAAAATATCAATTACTTTTTTTACAACATGGAAGAAACTGAAAAGAAACTAAAAAGTAATTTAATAGATAAAGAAGCAGAAAGAGATGATTTACTTCATGAAATAGAATTAAGTAAATTAAATGCTATTGAAATAATGGGTGTATATAAAAAGTTAGAAACAGTATTAAAAGAACGAAGAATTATAAAAGATAAGATTGATTTAATCAATACTATAAAACCATATTCAAATAAATTTATAACGAAAGGAATTTGTTCTGAAACTGAAACAACGATAAAAAATATTGAGACATTAAAAAGAAATCAGGATAACAGGCAATATACACCTAGAATTTTACAAGATTTAAAATGTGCCAAAAAAAGAAAGGAATAGAAATATGGATATAAAAAAAGCATTACTAATAACAAGAGATAGAATAGAATGTTTAAGTTCATTTATTCCATCAAATGAAAGTGAGAAAAAAACAGCATTAGAAACAATGGAATATTTGCAATTTATTGAAAGATTATTAAGTGAAATGGAGGAGAATTAAAATGTTTGTAATAGGACAACATAAAGATTTAATTGTAAATTTAGAAAGGGTTAATTTTATAAAAATAGAACCTGATGAAAATGATTTTGATATAGAAATAAATTATGCTGATGATGACTGGGATGTAATAGGAACATATAATTCATTTGAAAGAGCAAAAGAAGTATTGGAAGAAATGACTGAAAGAATAGTTTTAACTCAGAGATTTGGTGCAATATGTATTCCAGAAAGGCAAGATAACATGGTAATGGATATGTATGATAAAGAAAAACCATTATTTATATATGAAATGCCAAAGGAATGATATTATGAAATATCCACCGTTAATTGAAAGTTGTAAAAAAGCAATAACAAATGGTTGGTGTTTAGGTTGTCAAGCATTAGAAGATCCAACATTTATTGGAAATCCCAATTGCATGTATAATAAAAGTCCAACAGCAAAAGAAAGCATAAATTACATAAAAGAAAAATTAGGAATACAGGAGAGTTTTTTTAATGAATAATCAAGAGCATTGGAGTTTAGAGCAATACAAAGAATATCAGAAAAACAAAGGAAAGAAAAGTAAATATGGAGCTAAAAAAACAAATGTTGATGGACATACTTTTGACAGTCAAAAAGAGGCAGAGTTCTACAATGAGTTAAAATTAAGATTAAAAGCTGGAGAAATTGCGGGATTTTGCCTACAACCAATATTTGTATTAGCACCGAACTTGAAATATAAAGCAGATTTTATTGTATTTAATAATAATGGAAGTTTTGAAATAATTGATGTAAAAGGATTTAAAACAAAAGAATATATTGCAAAAAAGAAAGTTTTTGAGGATAAATATAAATTGAAAATTAAGGAAGTGTAACAAATGATAAATTTTATTATAGGTTTATTATTAGGTGTTTTTATTGGAATAGCAATTATGTGTTTATTACAGGTAACTAGAGATGATGAAGAAATATAAATAATAGAAAAAATGAGGTAATAAAAATGTTTGATAGACAATTAACAGTATTTGATTTAGCAATAAATGAGAAAATAAAAAAAATAGGAATAACAGATGAATTAAAGGAATTATCAAGTCAATATTTGATAGATAGTCATTATAAAAAAATAACATTAGGAAGAACTTTAACTTTACATGAAATAGAAACAAGTTTAATGAGGTTTAAAAGATTTCCTGAATATATAAATAGAGTATATGAAATATTATCAAAATATTATGATGAGATAAAAGAATTTGAAAACAAAACAGACTTTCAAACAATAGCAATAGCCAAAAGAGATAATTGCATTAGAATATACCAACCAAGACATCAATATTCTATTTGGTGTATTTCAATGATTGATGATGAATTTTATAAATATGCAAAAGTAAAATAAGGAGAAAAGCAATGAAGTGTCCTGAATTATTTACAATTACACAACATAATATACGAAAACCAATTTTAGATGATGAGAATGTTTATAAAGGTGAATATCATTTGCTTTTAGAAACACAGGGTTTTAGAGAGTGTTATAAGGAAAATTGTGCAGCATGGGATAAAGAAAATCAAAGATGTAGAAAGGTAGGTGGAGAAAGTGGATGATAAAGAAATTATAAAATATTTATTAGAGAATGCTGAACAAAGAACTAATCTTCAAATTAGTGCAATTTTAAATATATTGGCAAAGACAATGATTAAACAGGGCTATTTTACAGAAGATGAGTTTAACAAGGCAGTAGAATCATCATTAGAGACAATTGCACAAGAAGCTGTAAATAGAATGACAGATGAGCAAAGAAAAATGATAGAATCACAAATAACAATTTCAAAAGATCCTTTATTTGGAATGTTTTTTAAATAATAAAAAGGAGTAATTTAAATGAATAAAGAAGAATTGGAAGCTTATAATTGGTTAAATTGTATGGAAGTAAAAAGTGAAGCAGAGGCAACAGAAAGATTGATTTTAATTAACTGGATAAATAGAGTTCAAACTAGAATTAAACAACAAAATACAGAAATCAAGAACTTAAAAGAGAAGTTAAAAGCCAAAGAAAATATTATGAAAGGACAGATGAGTTTATGAGTGAAGATTTTAGTATAGATTTAACAGAGAATCAAGTTGAAAATATAAAAAAAGCATTCGGATTAGATGAATTAGAAAAAATACACAAAAGATTTAAAAATGGCACAGAAACGATTGATGACATTATGGAACATTGTCTGAATTATATAATGAAAAATGAAGATGGAATTGAATTAAAAGTAGTAGAAACTAAATATTTTGACAAATTAATTAAATTTGTAAAAGAAACGCAAAAAGAAAATATAGATTTAAAAGAATTATATATACGAACAGCAAAACATCAAGAAAAAATAGGACATGTAGAACTTGCTGAATATATGTTAGCACAAATACAGGCTGTTCCTACATTTACAACATGGGAAGAGTACACAACATGGGTTAGCAAAGATAAAATAAGAGAAATATTAAAATATTACGAACATACGCCAGCTGATGATCCAGATACTACAATGGCATTTTATTCAGATATAAAAAAGTTATTGGAGGAAAAATAAATGTTAGTTTTGCCTATAAAAAAGAAATGGTTTGATATGATAAAATCAGGAGAAAAGAAAGAAGAATATAGAGAAATAAAGCCATATTGGACAAGTAGATTTGTAAATGATTTACTAAAAAGACCAAACAACTATGAATATATATTTGAAGTGGGATGTGATGTTGAAAGACAAGAATATGAAGTAATGTTTAGGAATGGTTATAAAAACGACAGTCCACAGATTAAATGCAAATGTATTTTATATACAGGACAAGGCAAAGAAGAATGGGGAGCAATACCAAACAAAAGGTATTATATTTTAGTAATACATAGTATATTGGAGGTGCGAAACATTGGTAAATAAAAGGTGTGGAAATTGTGGAAAATATCCGTTCTGTAATAAAACAAATGGTGCAAGTTGTTATTGTGAAGAATGGATTAAAAGAAATGTGGAGGAGGATAAAGCCGATGAGTTTAGATATAAGTATAACAGCCAAAAGGGAAGTTGAAATATTTGAAGCAAATATCACTTATAATTTATCAGATATGTATTATAAATGTATTGATAAAAAACGAGGATTCAAAAAACTAGACAATATGAAGTGTAAGGAGGCTTTGCCAATAATAAATAATGCTATAACAGATATGTTAAATAATGCAAATGAATATAGAAAATTAAATCCAAGAAATGGATGGGGCAGCTATGAGGGGCTATTAACAAAATTACAAGAAATGAGAAATTGTTGCGAAAGTAATCCTGATGGAATAATAAATATTAGCTAAAAAATAAAATAGAAAGCGAGGTGTTAAAGATGTTTATAATTAAAGTAATAATAATATTTTTCTTGTTGCTTTTGGCAATAGGTAAAATGGCAAATCTATTTGATAATGGATTAAGTATTAAACATGAAATTATATACATAATTGAAATTGCTTTATGCATAATTGGAACAATAATTTTATTTAAAATTTAGGAGGAAAAATAATTATGAAACCAGTAAAATTTGAAGATGCAAATGGAGAATTAACAGCTCCAGGATGTGGTAAATTACCAGTAATACAAACAAGGGATAATTGCCTTGTATCATGTTGGGAAATGAGTGAAAAAGAAAAGAAAGAATTTGAAAAAACAGGCAGAATATGGCTATCAGTTATAAGTTTAAAACATCCACCTGTTTGTCTATCTGTTGAAAAACCTTATGCAATAGCAACAGATGAGGAAAAGAGTGATGAAAATGAGTAATGAAGAAAAAGAAAAAATGCAAAAATCATGTGAAGAATTAGCTGATGAATTAGTACAAGCATTTAAAAAAGTTGTAGAAATGGCTGTTAATATTTGGAATGAAATCAAAAAAATCGCAACAGTACTTGTACAAAAAATTGGAAAATTTATATTAAATTATTACATAAACATGATTAAAAGTTTAAATAACAAAAAAGCATGTAAGATTTTACATATATGGCAACATACAAAGAATAGGAGAATTAGAAAAAAACAAGTCAAAAGATTAAATAAATATCTATTAAGTTACATGCCTTTTTAGTATAGTAAAGAGAATGGAGGTCTTTTTATGAGTGAAAAGGGCAGAAAAATTGAAGTAGATCCAGAGCTATTATTCGTAATAGAAAAAGCGATTGAGGCTGGTGTTAATGAGGGAGTTAAAAGAGCACTAATTGATATAGAAAAAGAAAAAGCTGAAAAGAAGAAATATAAAGTAGATATGAGATTTAGAAACACAGAACTATTATTACATAATTATCAAAATTTCGTTCAACATACAGAGAACTCTGTTTATACTGAAAAACAGCTTACAAAAGAAGAACTATTTGAAGAATTAGATTTGGATATGGATGAGGAATTTACCAAAACACAGATAAATTCTATAATTAAATCTAAAAATAAGACAAGCATTATATTGAAACATATTGATACTTTTTTGCAATATTATGAATATAAATGCAATTTATCACAAAGAGAGGATATTCAAAGAAGATATAAAGTAATAAAATATTTATATCTTGATGAAGAAAAAATGACACAAGAAAATCTTGCCGATTTTTTGCATTGTAATACTAAGACTATAAGAAACACGAAAAATATTGCAATTAAAGAACTTTCGGTTTTATTTTTTCGGAATAGATGGGTTAAAAATCAAGTAAAAAACATTGCCAAAAGATTGCCTCGACAATTCCTTTTATATATTTTATAATGGTAATGTAAAATTTTGATTTTAATATAAAAAAATTCCTGAAATTAGGCGAAGAAACTTCCAATGATGGAGGTTTTTTTCTTTTACAGAAGAAAAGAGGTGCTTTTATGTGCTAGAAATATGTATGAAATACGAATGTAAAAATTGTAAGAAGAAGTTAAAATGTTTTAAGGAAGAAGGTAATTATAGTGGATATCAGGAAATTAAAACTAAAAGAAATAAAATTAGTAAATTACAATCCAAGAAAAAGACTAGAAAAAACAGACGAAGCATACAAAAGAATAAAAGCAAGTATTGAAGAATTTGGATATGTAGATCCAATAATTGTGAATATAAGAAACATGCATTTAGTTGGTGGAGAACAAAGATATGGAGTATTGTCTGATTTAAAATATGAAGAAGCTGATTGTGTATGTGTTGAGTTAGAAGATAAGCAAGAAAAAAGGTTAAATCTTGCATTAAATAAAGTAAGTGGTTATTGGGATAATGATAAACTAGAGAAGCTATTTCAGGAATTAGAATTGTCAGAAGATGAACTATTTGCTACAGGTTTTAACATGTCAGAAATAGAAGATTTGAATACAGATTTTATAAGTGATTTACTAGAAGATGATTTTTCAACAGTAAATAGAGAATTAAACAAATTTGCTGTAACATTTAATATTCCAAAGGAACATGAAGAGAAATTTTCAAACTATATAAAGATGAATGGAAAAGATGGGTTAGTAGAATTGTTAATAAATGAAGTAGAAAGGGATGTTTAATATGCCAGATTGTGGAAGTCAAGTTGTTTTGTGTGATGTTCCTGTAAGATTTGATACTTATAAGGGATGTTCTCATAACTGTAAATATTGTTTTGTTAAAAGATGGAAAGATATAAATGATATAGAAAAAGGAGAAACATCAAAAGCATTATTAAATTTTATTACAGGACAAAGGGCACAAGTAGTTAATTGGTGTGATTGGAATATTCCGCTTCATTGGGGAGGAATGTCAGATCCATTTCAACCAGCAGAAAAGATACATAAATTATCTTATGAATGTCTAAAAGTTTTTGCAGAAACACAATATCCTTTTATAGTTTCAACAAAAGGTAAACTAATTGTGGATAACGAATATCTAACATTATTAAGAAAATGTAATTGTGTGGTACAAATTAGCATGGTTTGTTCTCAATATGATATATTAGAACAGGGAGCCCCTACATTTGAAGAAAGATTGGAAATGGTAAAAATATTAGCTCAAAATGTGAAAAGAGTAAATATTAGAATACAACCTTATATGACACAAGTGTTTAAAGATGTTAAGGAAAATATAAAAAGGTTTGCTGAAGCAGGAGCTCATGGAATTATAGTTGAGGGTATGAAGTTTGCAAAAAGAAAAAAAGGATTAGTAAAAGTGGGTGCTGATTTTGTATATGAAAAAAATATTTTAAAAACTCATTTTGAACAATTAAAAGAAGAGGCTCATAAATATGGGTTGAAATTTTATGTTGGTGAAAATAGGTTACGAACAATGGGAGATGAAATGTGCTGTTGTGGAATTGAAAATATGTCGAATTTCAAAGAAAATACATATAATTTATGCCATATTTTAAATAATAAGGATTATGAGGTTACAGAAGCAATGAAAAAGCCTGACACCGCAATTTGTTTTACAAGCTTATATCAAAGTACATTAGGACACGAATCTATAAAAGGAAAATCCTTTGAAGATTACATGATAGAGGAATATAAAAGAAAACCAAAAATATACAATGAAATCTTCGGAAAGGAAAAATAGAAAATGGCGGGGTGATTGTATGTGAATAAAAAGAACATAAAAAAAGATTATATGTCAGGATTAAAATATAAAGAAATTCAAGATAAATATAATATCACTAACAGCCAACTAATTTACTTAATTCGTAAAAATAAATGGAAAAGGGAAAGCAACAGAAGTAAAGCATTAAAGAATAATAAAAATGCAAAGGGAAACAAAGGGGGACCTGGAGCAGAAAAAAAGAATAAAAGAGCCTTAAAAACTGGGGAATATGAAAATATATTCTCCAGTTGTTTTTCTGAAGCAGAGAAAGACATATTTGACAATCACACCTTTGAAGACAAAGGAACAGAGTTATTATTTGAATTAAAAATATTAACAATAAGAGAAAGCAGAATGCTAAACCGAATACAAACTTTACAAGAAAATAAAAAAGATATGGTTATCAATAATATTTCAAAATCCAATGTTCAAAATTCAAATGCAAAGTGGAATGATTCAACAACGACTTATACTCATGCGGAAAATACAATTGTAGCAACACAAAGAATAGAAGATGGACTTACGAGGGTTCAGGAAGCAAAAAGGAGATGTATTGAAAGCTTAAATAAAATAGGTATGGATAATACTAGAATTGAAATTGAAAAAGAAAAATTAAACATAGAAAAGAAACGATTAGAATTGGAATTACAAAATGCAGAGGGCGAAGAAATAGAAGATACTTCAGAAACGGATCGTGATATTTATGGTAGCGACTAGAAAAGTAAAAAGAAGAAAAACTATAAATTTCAATTTTGGTAATAAACATAAAGATTATATAAAAAGTTGTGAAGATAATACATTTAATATTGCAGAGGGAGCAGTTAGAGCTGGAAAAACAGTTGATAATGTTTATGCTTTTGCTCATGAATTAAAAACAACTCCTGATAAAATACATTTAGCAACAGGCTCAACAAGTGCTAATGCAAAATTGAATATTGGAGATGCCAACGGGTTTGGTTTAGAATATATTTTTAGAGGCCAAAGTCATTGGGGAAAATATAAAGGTAATGAATGTCTTTATATAAAAGGACCTGATACGAAATACAAACAAAAAATCGTAATATTTGCTGGTGGTGCAAAAGAAGATAGTTACAAAAAAATTCGTGGTAACTCTTATGGAATGTGGATAGCAACAGAAATAAACCTACATCATGATAATACAATAAAAGAGGCTTTTAATAGGCAATTAGCAGCACAAAGGAGAAAAATATTTTGGGATCTTAACCCAGATAATCCCAATGCTGATATATATACAAAATATATTGATAATTATGCAAAAAAACACAAAGAGGGAACTTTGCTTGGTGGATATAATTATCAACATTTTACAATATTCGACAATGTTAATATTCCGGAATTAAGAAAACAAGAAATCATAAGTCAATATGACCAAAATAGTATATGGTATTTAAGAGATATTTTAGGAAAAAGGTGTATTGCTGAAGGTCTTTGTTATAGACAGTTTGCAGACAATCCACTAGCTTTTAGAATATCAAGAGAAGAGGCAAAAAAGAAAATATCACAAATTATTATTGGTGTTGACTTTGGTGGAAGTGGTTCAGGACATTCATTTATTGCTACTGGCATAAGTAGGGATTTTATGAATGTAATTGGATTAGCAAGTGAAAGACATTTTGGAGATATAGAT
>CANQES010000042.1 GCA_947595555.1 uncultured Clostridia bacterium
TATAAGAGCTTTGCAAGAACTTTTAGGTCATGAAAGTATTGCTACTACTGAAATATATACTCATGTTAGCAATGACCAAGTTCGTCACGCTGTAGAAAGTAATCCATTGGCAAATATTTAATCGAAGATTCGGAGAGGATTTGGAGAGAAAGGATTTGGGGACGGCCCCATAATCCTTTCTCTCCAAATCCTTTCCAAATCCTCTCCAAATCGTTATTTCATTTTTTCTTTTATTTTCACCAAAGTGTTTAGTGCATCTATTGGTGTCAATTCATTCAAATTAATTTTATCTACTTCATGTGCAATTTCTGCTAATTTATAATTGTATAAATCAAATTGACCTTCTACTTGTTTTTTATCCTGCTTTTTGCCTGTTAGAATATTTTTTCTTTCTAATGAACGCAAAATTTCATCTGCCTTTTGTGTTACAGCTTTTGGTACTCCAGCTAGACGTGCAACATGAATACCATAGCTTTCGTCAGTTCCGCCTCTTACAATTTTTCGTAAAAAGATAATGTCTTCTCCTTTTTCTTTTACAGCTATAGAATAATTTTTTATTCCCTCTAGTTTATTCTCTAATTCTGTAAGTTCATGATAATGGGTAGCAAATAATGTTTTTGCACCACATTTTTCTTTATCACTAATAAATTCTGCTACTGCCCATGCAATTGATAAACCATCATATGTTGAAGTTCCTCTTCCTATTTCATCTAATATGACTAAGCTATTATTAGTTGCCTCTTTTAAAATTGTTGCTACTTCCATCATTTCTACCATAAAAGTACTTTGTCCCATGCTTAAATCGTCAGATGCTCCCACTCTTGTAAATATTTTGTCTACAACACCGATTTTGGCTGTTTCTGCTGGTACAAAACTTCCTACTTGTGCCATTAAGGTAATTAAAGCCACTTGCCTCATGTAAGTCGATTTACCTGCCATATTTGGACCTGTTATAATAGATAATCGGTTTTCTTCTTTATCTAAATATGTATCATTTTCAACAAAACTTCCTGGTCCTAATATTTTTTCAATTACTGGATGTCTTCCATTTTTTATATCTATTACTCCCAAAGAATTAACTTCTGGCATACAATAGTTCATGTCCTCTGCCACTTCGGCAAAAGATGTTAATACATCTAGGTTGGAAATTACTTCACTAGTTTTCTGTAATCTTTTTACATTTTTTGCTATGTTATCTCTAATGTCAACAAATGCATTATATTCTAAATCAACTACTTTTTCTTCCGCACCTAATATTTGATTTTCTAAATTTTTTAATTCTTCTGTAATGTATCTTTCAGCATTTGTTAAAGTTTGTTTACGAATAAATCTTTCTGGTACTTGATTTAAATAAGATTTTGTAACCTCAATAAAGTATCCAAATACTTTATTGAAACCTATTTTTAAGTTTTTGATTCCAGTTTTTTCTCTTTCTTGCAACTCTAACTGAATTAGCCAATTTTTTCCTTCAGTTTGTGCTGTTTTTAAGGCATCAATCTCTTGATTATAACCTAATCGTATTATGCCCCCATCTTTAATCGTCATAGGTGGATCTTCAACAATTGCCTCATCAATTAATTGATAAATGTCTTGCAATTCATCTAAATTATTGTACAAGTCTCTTAATAAATCAGATTTGCAATTTTCCAAATTCTTTTTTACTTCTGGTAATTTTAATAGTGAATTCTTTAAGGTTACCATATCTCTTGCATTGGCATTTCCATATGACATTTTACCAGCTAATCTTTCAATATCATATACCTTTTTTAGGTTTGTTGTAATATCTCCTCTTAATATAATATCATCCTTTAGTTCTTTTACTGCATCTAATCTTCTATTAATGTCTAATACATCTACTAATGGGTCATTTAGCCACCTTCTTAAACATCTTCCCCCCATAGAAGTTGATGTTTTATCTAAAACCCATAATAAAGTACCTTTTTTGGATTTGTCTCTCATTTTTTCTGTAATTTCTAGGTTTCTTCTTGCATTGATATCTAAAGACATATATCTTGATATAGAATAAATTACAATTTTATTTATATGGTCTAGTGTTGTTTTTTGCGTCTGCTCAATATATTCTATAAGAGCATGAATTGAACTAATTGCTAAATCTTTCTCTTGCAAATTTTCTATTTTTCTGCCATTACTATCTACAATATTAAAACGTAATTGTAAATTATCCACTTCACTTGTAAAAAATTTGTCATTGAATTTTGTAATATATATATTCTCAAATCTTTCTTTTATTTTGTTTATTTCTTCTGTGCAATCTGACATCATAGAATTTATAACTAGTTCTGATGGAGTATATCTTGCTATTTCGTCTAACAACATTGGAAAATTATAATTATCTTTAATGTCTGCCGAATAAAATTCTCCCGTAGATATATCGCAAATACTAATACCATAATAAATTCCTGTTTTAAATATAGACATGATATAATTGTTTTTTCTTTCTTCTAGCATATTACTTTCTACTACTGTTCCAGGAGTTACTACACGGATTACTCCTCTTTTTACAATTCCTTTTGTCTCCTTTGGATCCTCTAACTGCTCACAAATAGCTACCTTATATCCTTTATTTACTAATCTCGCTATATACATTTCAGCTGCATGGTGTGGAACTCCTGCCATGGGTGCTCTTTCTTCTTGTCCACAATCTTTCCCTGTTAATGTTAATTCTAACTCTCTTGCTACTAAAATGGCATCATCAAAAAACATTTCATAAAAGTCACCTAGCCTATAAAATAAAATACAATCTTTGTATTCTTCTTTTGTCGCAAGATAGTTTTGCATCATTGGTGAATATTCTGCCATTTTTAATCTATTCCCCTTTCATCACTTTCTATTTGTTTATCAATACGCATAATTTGTTCTTCATAATGCTTGCATAATTGTCTATTTTTGTTTTCCTTTGCATTCCTTATAGATTCTTTAAACTGATTTTTTCTACTTTCTAATTTCTGTTTTTCAGTACTAACTACTTGAGGTACATAGTCTTCAACTACCTTATCTATTACACTATGATGTAAGTTTTTCCCATTTTTCAATGCACTTACATACATTTGATAAATATAATATAAATTATTATTTTCCACTTCTATATTTGCAAACTTTCTTTGTATTGTCCTTTTTGAAACTCCATATTTTACTTCTAATTCTTTTTGAGATATTCCAGTAATAATACTTTCTCTCATCAATTGTTCAAAATCTATTCCTTGTGTATCTCTTGGTTTGTATGGATGTAAAATAACAAATTGTTGATATAATTGATAGTTCGTTTGTTCCAATCCAGCTACCTTTCTATATAAAGTATTTAAACCTACTCCTCTTTTCTCACATTCTTTTTTTAAGTTGACATTATGTCCTTTTTTTACTATGTATTGTATAAAATCTATCCATTCTACATTATCCAAATCTAAATGTCTCCTTTCAAATACCACATATGTTCTGAAACAATTTTTAAATCAATCATTTTACCAATTAAGCTTTTATCTCCTTCAAATACAACAACTTTATTGCTATCTGTTCTACCAGTTAATAATTCTTTGTTATTTTTGCTTTCTCCCTCTACTAGCACTCTTTGCAATGTTCCTACATATGTCTGATTATTCTCTTCAATTTGGCTTTCTACTAATGCCTTCAATTTATCAAAGCGTTTATGTTTTTCCTCTTCTGGTATTTGATTGTCCATCTTATCACCTGGAGTTCCAACTCTTCTTGAATAAATAAACATATATACTTGCTCAAATTTAACTCTTTTTACAACATCTAATGTATCTTCAAATTCTTCATCTGTCTCTCCTGGAAATCCAACAATAATATCTGTTGATAATGTCAAATTTGGAATTTTATTTCGCATTTTTTTCACTAAATCTAAGTATTGTTCTTTGCTATATTTTCTATTCATTTCTTTTAAAACTCTTGTATTGCCTGCTTGTAAAGGTAAATGGACTAACTTACAAACCTTTTCACAAGTAGCTATAGCTTCTATAACATCATCAGTAAAATCTTTTGGATGTGGTGATACAAAACGAATTCTTTGAATTCCTTCTATTTTATTAATAGCTTTTAAAAGAGTTGCAAAAGAATTTACTCCTTCATATTCTTCAAATTCTATTCCTTTTTCACGCTCTACTCGTAAATAAGAATTTACATTTTGTCCTAACAATGTAATTTCTTGGTATCCTTGTTTTGCCAATTCTTTTATCTCTTGAATGATATCTTTTGGCTTTCTGCTTCTCTCTCTTCCTCGCACATAAGGTACAATGCAATAACTACAAAAATTATTGCATCCATTCATAATTGTGACTGATGCCTTTATTTTGCTATCTCTTTTTATTGGTAATCCCTCATGAATATCACCATCTATATCAATAATATCTTCGATTTTTTTCTTTTCTTCTAAGGCTTTTTGTAAATCTTCTGGAAATTTGTGCAATGTATGTGTGCCAAATAAAATATCAACAAAAGGATAACTTTCTTTTATCTTATCAGTAATATGTTTTTCCTGCATCATACATCCACCAATTGCTATAATAATTCCTTTTTCTTCTTTTAATTTTTTCAATTCTCCTAATTTTCCAAAAAGCTTGTCCTCTGCATTTTCTCTTACACAACATGTATTAAATACTACAATATCTGCTTCTTTTTGATTTTCTGTTTTTTCGTATCCCATTTTTTCTAGCATGCCACACAATTTTTCTGAATCATTTTCATTTAATTGGCATCCCATTGTTAATATGTTATATTTCATTTATGTTCTATGTCTCCTTTTACAGTATAGCTTTCTTCCTATTTTATTACAAAACATGCTATTTTTCAAGTATTTTTGTAAAGTTTATTTTTTTTATTCAAACTAAATAAAAATCAAAAATTATTGAAATCATTCTATTTTATGGTATAATAAAAATGGAATGGAGGAACATATATGGGATATTTTGATTCTTTATTAAAAACTAAAAACAGTAAACGAAAATATCAATATGATTATAGACAAATATACAAAAAAGGGCGTTTTGCAACGTCTGTGGACTATAATTATTTTGAAAATCTATATTCATTAGAACTTTTGGACAGTAATAAAAAGAAATATAATCAAGATTTACTATCTCTTTGGGGAAAGTTAGATATGAAAAGCTATATCGATTATGACTTAGGCAATACAATTAATATGTATTTTCTTTCTAATACAAAAAAACCTATTCCAATTAATCAATTAGACGATTATAATTTTATGCCAGAAGACACGAGAAAATTAAATTTACTAGATATTAAATATATAAAACATTTGAAATTGGAAAATATTATTTTCAATAACTTATATTTAGCTACTTATGACATACTTGATAATAATGGTGATTTCAGACCTTATGTTTTACTTTTTACCAAAAATGAAAGTGATGATTTTATAGACATCGGTTATGGATATGATTCTAATAACAATGGTAATGTTGAATTATTTATACAATCTTTTAATTATCCTGTATTTCTTACTTCTACTGGTGTAATTATTTTACCACTTGCTAATAAAAAGGTTAAATTAAATGTTTATGATTATATTACCGATTTAGATATTCAAAAAATGCAAAATAAAAAGTAGGTTGAAATGTCTTTCTTCCTACTTTTTTATTATTAAGCAAGTCCATATTTTTTCTTAAATTTATCTGCTCTACCACCAACTGTTTCTTGTCTTAAATTACCAGTCCAATAAGGATGGCATTTTGAGCATACATCTACTTTTAAATCTTTTTTTGTAGATCCAACTTCTAAAACATTACCACATGCACATGTGATTGTTGTTTGGTTATAATTTGGATGTATTCCTTCTTTCACTTCAGTTCACCTCTTTCTCATGATTAAATAATTTGACTGTTTTTTATCATATCATATTTTTTTTATTTTTTCAAGTATTATTTTCGATTTTCTCCTTTTCTTGTTCTTTTTGCATATATTCTGCTGAATATAGCATTTCTTTATTTAAGGATAGTCTGTTAATTAATTTTCCCATTATATTAAAAACACAAGCTACAATTAAAATTATTATTCCTATTTTTTTCCAATTCTTTTTTAACATAACTTTTTCTCCTTCTAAAAATACTACATATTAATTATACTTTTATTTTTCGAAAATGTCAATAATTTCGTATTTTTTGGTTACACTATCTTTGGTGATTTTAATGAATAAAAAAAGTTTAATTATTATAGCCATCGTAATTTCATTATTAATTGGAGCTGGAATTTTTATTTTCTCTAGGAATGCAACTTCTAGTCCTAATCAAAGTAATTATGAAGCAAATAGAACATCTTTTGAAAATAAATCAAGTAACGAGATAACTCAAGGAATTACTGAATCTAAAAATGAGAAACATATTACTGAAGAACAAATCGCTACTTTCAGTACACCTATTTATTCAAGCGACCCAGCACGTCAAAATAATATAAATATTTCTTGTAACACATTAAATGAAACTATCGTCAAAAATGGTGAAACATTTTCTTTTTGTGAAACTGTAGGACAAGCATCTTCTAGCAAAGGATATCAAAAAGCCGACATTTTTGATAGATATGGTAATAAGAAAAAAGGATTAGGTGGTGGAAATTGTCAAATTAGTTCTACACTATATAATGCTGTATTATCAGTTCCTAGCTTAGTCGTTACAGAAAGACATGCACATAGTAATTACGTTCCTTACATTGCTAGAGGCAAAGATGCTGCTGTTGCCTATGGTAGTTATGACTTAAAATTTAGAAATGATTCCGGGAACGATATTAAAATTCTAGCTTCTTCTGATGGTTCAACAGTAACCACCACTTTAGTATCATTAAAATAAAAATTTTAATTTAGCATATGTATCTTTTCAATTGAATAAGTATGTATTAATAATTGGAGGGATACTTATGCAACGATTAAAATTTTTAGTTTCATTTTTATTAATTCTATTGATTACTCTTTCTTTGGCTGCACCTTGTTTTGCTGAAGAAACTACATATGTCTGGTCAACTACTTCAACTCCTGTATCAACTACTGCTACAGATTCAACAGAAAACAGCTCTTCTAATACTTTAAACTTAGAATCTGCTTCATGCATTCTAATAGAACAATCTACTGGTCAAGTTTTATACGAACACAACAGTCATGAGCAATTACGCCCCGCTTCTGTTACAAAAGTAATGAGCATTTTATTAATTATGGAAGCCTTAGATGATGGTAGAATTAGCTTAACTGACTCTGTTCCATGTAGTGAAAATGCTGCTTCCATGGGTGGTTCTCAAATTTGGCTAGACCCTAGAGAAACTTTGACTGTTGATGAAATGCTAAAAGCTATTTGTGTCGCTTCTGCTAATGATTGTGTAGTTGCAATGGCTGAATATCTTGGCGGTTCTGAAGATGCTTTCGTACAGATGATGAATGATAAAGCAAAAGAACTAGGCATGAATGATACTGCTTTTAAAAATTGCCATGGTTTAGATGAAGATGGTCATGTCACTTCTAGTAATGATATTGCTCTTATGTCAAGAGAACTTTTAAACAATCATCCTCAAGTAACAAATTATACTACTATTTGGACTGATTCTCTACGTGACGGAAAATCAGAACTTGCTAACACTAACAAATTAATTCGAACATATAAAGGTGCAACTGGTTTAAAAACTGGTTCTACAGGTCTTGCTTTGTATAATTTATCTGCTAGCGCTACTCGTGATAATTTATCTTTAATTGCAGTTATTATGAAAGCTCCTTCTACCAAAGTTCGTTTTGCTGAAGCCCAAAAATTACTAGATTATGGATTTAATTCCTTTTCTTTTGAACAATTTGGAAAAAAGGATGATGTTGTAAAAACTCTTGCCGTTAATAAAGGTGTTCGCTCAAGCGTTGATGCAATTTTATGTGATAATGCAGGCACTTTAATAGAAAAAGGAAAGAATAAAAATATTGAACAAAATTTAATTCTTGATGATACTGTTTCTGCTCCTATTACAGCTGGTCAGAAATTAGGAGAAATTTCTTTTTCATTAGATGGTAAAACATTATCTACTGTTGATATTGTTGCTAAAGATAATGTTGAAAAAATAAATTTGTTTACTATGTGTAAAAGAGTTATTTATTCTTGGATTGATTTGCTAAGAAGTTAATTCTAAGAGGAAGCCTATTTTGAACTGTTACATAAAAGTAATAGTTCATTTTTTGGCTTCCTCTTAAATTTTTTTATTCGTCTTCCATTGTCTCATCATATTCAAATTCATACTCTTCGTCTTTATTTACTTTTTCCACTTCTTTCTCAATTTTCTTTTCAATTGCTTTCTTATCTTCTTCTTCTTTTTTCATACTCTTATCATGCTTATTTTGCATTTCTTTCAATATCTTTTGTGTTTCCTCTTTTTTATTTTGCATGCAACGGTTCATCATATTATTTGTTTTCTCAATTAAATCTGGCATATAATCTAACAATTTATCCAATGACGAAGTATGATTTACAGGCATTAATTTAACATTATTAGATTGAATAACTAAAAACGCAATTGGATTAATCGTTACACCTGCTCCGCTACCACCTCCAAATGGTAATCGATATTGAATAGCTTCTTCCTTATCTCTTTTAGTATATTCGTCTATTGTTTCCCCCTTAAATTCACTACCTCCTGCTGCAAAACCAAATGACACTTTAGATATTGGAATAATAACAATATTATTAGATGTCTCAATTGGTTCACCAATAATAGTATTTACATCGATCATATCTTGAATACTATTCATAGCTGTAATCATAAGACCTTCTATGGGATGCTCGCTCATATTCTTTCACTCCTTTTTTATCTTTTTTGCTCAAATTATAAAATATATTTATAATATGGCTCATTTTTATTTCAAATATACCTGATATACATAGATTTACCAAATTTTCATTTTGATAAACTGGATTAATAATAAATATCTGATTTTCAAATTTCTTAACTTTTTGACGTAGTATAATAGCAATTACTGTACTAACAGCAGGAACAATTATAGAAGTCAAACTAGCATTTTCTGTGCCTAAGTCAATATGCAAATTAATATTTTTAATTGCAACATCTAATTTTTTTAATTCCTTCAATATGTCTTTGTCAAAAGATGGATTTTTTTCTAAAAATTTAAAATCAATGTTCTTGATTTTTTCTTTAATTTTCATTCTTTCTAATTTAGTTTTCGTAATATTTATTTTTAATATTGGTATATGCCCTAAAATGCACAACTTGACTAAAATGTTATATTCTTTGTTAACATGTCTTTGACTCTGTGAATTAAATTTAAAATTAATTATTTGAATTCTTATTTTAGAAAAGATTAGAATGATTCCTATAAAAATAATCCCTACTAATATAAAAATAAAAACCAATAGTATCGCCCCCTTTTAGAGGATTTACTATTAGTTTTTCCAGTTTTTTCTTTTTTATACATTTTTTTCTTGTTTATATTTTCTTACTCTTTCTACTGTAATATCACCAAATAATTCTTCTTGAGTTGTTTCTACTTTACTTCTTCTTGATAATTCTAGTAAACCAGAAAATGCTGTTACTACTTCTTGCCTATTGTGTTGTTTTAATGAAAATAGTTTATTGAATACAAACTTTTTCTGTTTTACCAAAACTTTAAACATTTCTTTTACTTTACTTGTTACAGTATAGTTATCTGTAATTGCAATTTTTTCAATATTTTTAGCGTTTCGATTTAATTTTACTCTGTTTCTTTCTATGACATTTTTATAAACTTCTGGTATTAAATTTTTTTCATAGTTCATGTCCAAATTTTGCTTTGGTAAGTTAATGTCTTCTTGCTGTTTAAAACATCTTCTTGAAAAATTAATGTAATTTTCTTTTAGTACTTTACTAATTTCTTTAAATTTTTTATATTCAACAATTCTACGAATCAATTCTTCTTCTGTTATGTCTTCTTCATCATCTTCTTGTTGTGGTAATAAGTTTTTAGATTTCAAATATAATAATGTAGAAGACATAACTAAGAATTCACTTGCAATGTCTAAGTTTAGTTTTTCCTGTTCTTTTAAATAATCTATATACTGGTCTGCTATTTTGCTCAAGTTTATGTCATAAATATTCATTTTATTTTTATCAATTAAATGACATAGTAAATCTAGTGGTCCCTCAAAATTATCTATTTTAATAGCATATTTTTTTGTTTCTAGTGTTAGTATTGGCATAATTTTCTCCTTCTTAACTTTCCATTGCTTTATTTATATTTTCTATTTTATACCCTTTTTTTATTAAATACTGTTTGATATTTTCTTGCTCCATTGACATTGATTTTTTATATAAAATGTTTCCTGCTGATTTTACTTCATATTGCTCCAATGCTTCCCTATTTTCATATATGTAGTCTTCAATATCGTTTTGGGCAATACCTTTGGCTTGTAGTTTATATTGCAATTCTTTTATAGACATGTTTTTTAAAGACATATAGTTGTTTATTGTCCTCTCTATGAATTCTTTGTCATTAATGTATTTAGCTTCTTTCAAATATTCTATGATGTCTTCTAACATGTTTTCATCTATGTCATTAGCAAATTTTTTTCGTATGTCTTGTTCACTTCTCTTTTGGTATAAAATATATTTCAATACTTTTGTTTTTTGTTTATCAAATTCTTCTATAGTGTACATGTGCGCTCTTCCTTTTCTTTATTATTGTACTATAAATAAATAAAAATAACAAGAATGTTTTTGCATTATTAACTTTAGATATCAATTTACAATACCCTTTTTATTTTTAAATATTCTTTTAATGCTGTTTGTAATAGTTTTGAAAAATTAATATTTTGCTCCTCTGCTAATTTATTTAACCATTGTGGAATTGTCAATGTTTTTTTTATGGCTTGTTCATCCAATTCATTTCTAACAAGTGGCATCCAAACATTTACTAACATTGTTTTCTCATTTTGTTCACATTTAATTTTTTCTAGTGGTGTTGCTTCTGGAATTTTTTTCTTATCTACTTCCATATCATATAATACCAATCCCAAAACCTCATTAGCATTTTTTATAGCTTCTTTTGTTGTTTTCGCCGCCGAAAATACTCCTGGCAAATCTGGAAAACTAATATTAATTCCATCCTTTCCATAATTAAAAATTGCTACAAACTCATAACTTTCTTTCATTTTCATCCTCCTATTCAAACTTTATATTAGCTTGTTTCTCTATATTTTTTAGTGAATATTTTTTCAATATATCTGCCTTCTTTCTTATTATATTACACGTATTTTTTATACGTGTCAAGTGTTTTTACATTTTTTACAAAAAAAGACTAAACAAACAGTATGTATTAAATACACACTATTTATTTAGCCCCTAATATATCGATGTTTATATATTATTCTTCTACTTCATCATCTTCAGTATCTGGCAATTCTTCTCCTAAACTTTGTTCAAAAGCTTTTTCAAAGTTTTCTCTTACCTTAGTTTCTACTTCTTTTAGTACATCTGGATTTTCTTGTAAATATTTTTTTACATTTTCGCGTCCTTGGCCGATTCTCTCACCTTTATAGCTAAACCATGAACCAGATTTTTCTATTATATCAAGGTTAACAGCCATATCTAAAATATTCCCTGCCTTTGAAATTCCTTCTCCATACACTACATCAAATTCTGCTTCTCTAAATGGTGGTGCTACTTTGTTTTTTACAACTTTAACACGTACACGGCTTCCTTTAAATTCTCCATCTTGTTTAATGTTTTCAACTTTTCTAATGTCCATTCTAATAGATGCATAGAATTTTAATGCTCTACCACCTGTAGTTGTTTCTGGATTTCCAAACATAACTCCTATTTTTTCTCTTAATTGATTTATAAATATTAAAACTGTTTTTGATTTGTTGATTGCTCCTGCTAGTTTTCTTAATGCTTGTGACATAAGTCTTGCTTGTAATCCCATATGAGAATCTCCCATGTCACCATCAATTTCTGCTTTTGGAACTAATGCTGCTACAGAGTCAACTACTATAACGTCTAATGCTCCACTTCTTACCAAACTTTCTGTAATTTCTAATGCTTGTTCTCCTGTATCAGGTTGTGATACGATTAGATTATCAATGTCTACTC
>CANQES010000043.1 GCA_947595555.1 uncultured Clostridia bacterium
ACAGTCAAAGACAAGCAACAAAAGATGCTGGTAAAATAGCAGGACTTGAAGTATTAAGAATTATTAATGAACCAACTGCAGCTTCTCTTGCTTATGGAATGGACAAAGAGCAAGATCAGAAAATCATGATTTATGACTTAGGTGGAGGAACATTTGATGTATCTATATTAGATATTGGAGATGGAGTATTTGAAGTATTAGCAACTAATGGTAATACTCATCTAGGTGGTGATGATTTCGATCAAGCAATCATAGACTATTTAGTAAGTGAATTCAAAAAATCAAATGGAATTGATTTAAAAACTGATAAAATGGCAATGCAACGTTTAAAAGAAGCAGCAGAAAAAGCTAAAATTGAATTATCAGGTGTTCAACAAACACAAATTAACTTACCATTTATAACAGCTGATGCAACAGGACCAAAACATTTAGATGTTAATTTAACAAGGGCTAAATTTGAAGAATTAATTCATGATTTAGTAGAAGCAACAGCAGGACCTGTTAACCAAGCTCTAAAAGATGCAGGATTAACACCAAATGATATTCATAAAGTATTATTAGTAGGTGGTTCAACAAGAGTTCCAGCTGTACAAGAAGCAGTAAAAAGAATAACAGGAAAAGATGCAGACAAAGGTATAAATCCAGATGAATGTGTTGCTATTGGTGCAGCTATTCAAGGTGGTGTATTATCAGGAGATGTTAAAGATTTAGTATTATTAGATGTAACACCATTATCATTAGGAATCGAAACATATGGTGGAGTATTTACTAAATTAATTGAAAGAAATACAACGATACCAACTAAAAAATCACAAATCTTCTCAACAGCAGCAGATGGTCAAACATCAGTTGAAGTTCATGTATTACAAGGAGAAAGAGAAATGGCTGCATATAACAAGACATTAGGAAGATTTCAATTAACAGGAATTCCAGCAGCACCAAGAGGAGTACCACAAATTGAAGTAACATTTGATATTGATGCAAATGGTATTGTTCATGTATCTGCTAAAGATATGGCAACAGGAAATAGTCAAAATGTATCAATTACAGCATCTACAAACCTTACAGATGAAGATATTGACAGAGCTGTAAAAGATGCAGAAGCAC
The DNA here is from genome assembly GCA_947595555.1 of uncultured Clostridia bacterium. GTDB lineage: Bacteria > Bacillota > Clostridia > TANB77 > CAG-508 > CAG-269. Next base: position 1,108 of record CANQES010000043.1, read on the forward strand.
ATGCTGAAGAAGATAAAAAGAAGAAAGAAGAAATTGAAGTTAGAAACAATGCAGAAAGCTTAGTATATAATAGTGAAAAAACATTAACAGATTTAGGAGACAAAATTAGCGGTGAAGAAAAGGCAAAAGTAGAAACAGAAATTGAAAATACTAAAAAGGCTTTAGAGACAAACGAAACAGAAAAAATAAAAGAAGCAACAGAGAAATTAACAAAAGTGTTCTATGACATGTCTGAAAAATTATACAAACAAGCAAATCCAAATGGAGCAGCTGGAGCGCAAGGTGCAGATGCAAGTCAATCAGCAGAAGGTACCCAAGCTGAAAATAATGGAAATGTGTATGATGCAGACTACAAAGTAGAAGATGATGATAATAAATAAATTTCTCTAATCCTTTAAGGAGGAAATAATGGCAGGTAAAAGAGATTATTATGAAGTATTGGGAGTTAATAAAAATGCAACAGATGATGAACTAAAAAAGGCTTATCGAAAATTAGCTAAAAAATATCATCCAGATGCTAATCCAAATAACAAAGCAGAAGCGGAAGCAAAATTTAAAGAAGTCAACGAAGCATATGAAAATTTATCAGATCCACAAAAAAGAAGGATGTATGACCAATTTGGAACCACCGACCCACAAGGGTTTGGTGGTGCAGGTGGACCTTTTGGAGGTCAGGGAGGATATTAATCTTATTCAAGTTCTGGATTTGATGGATTTGGAGACTTTGGAGATTTAGGAGATATCTTTTCTTCATTCTTTGGAGGAGGCTTTGGAGGTAGAAGTTCATCTAGTAGAAGACAGACTGGACCAAGAAAAGGTGCTGATTTAAATTTAGGTATTGACATTACATTTGAGCAAGCTTTTTTGGGTGTGGAAAAAGAGATTAATATAACAAGGGATGAAACTTGCGATACTTGCCATGGAACAGGAGCTAAACCAGGAACTTCTGTTACAAAATGTAGTGTATGTAATGGTACAGGTCAAGTTACTCAAGTGCAAAATACTATTTTAGGTCAAATGCAAACAAGAAGAACATGTAGTGCATGTCATGGAACAGGTGAAGTTATTAAAGAGCCATGTGAAACATGCCATGGAAGAGGAACAGTAAGAAAACAACCTAAAATAAAAGTAAAAATACCAGCTGGAATTGACGATAATCAAACTGTTGTATTAAGAGGAGAAGGAGAACAGGGAGAAAAAGGCGGTCCTAGAGGAGACTTATATATTACGGTTAGAATTAAAAAACATAGTATTTTTACAAGAAAAGGAAATCAAGTTTTATGCGATATACCAATTACTATTACACAAGCTACATTAGGAGCTGAATTAGACATACCAATGGTTGATGGTACAAAAGCAACTTATAAAATTCCAGAAGCAACTCAAACAGGGACAAAATTTACAATTAGAAATAAAGGATTTAAATCAATAAATTCAAGTAGTGTAGGAGATTTTGTATTTACAGTAATTGTACAAACTCCAAAAAAACTTAGTAAAGAACAAAGAGATTTGTTAACTCAATTAGCAAAAACAATGAACGAACAACCACCAGTCAAAAAACGTGGATTTTTCGGGTAATATTATCAAAAGGTTTATTTTTTCAAATAAACCTTTTGTACATATAATTTATTAGCAAATGACTGAACAACATTTCTTAAAATATATTGTTCTTGTGTCAATTTGTTACTTTTTATATAATGTTTTTCAGCAAAAACAATTCGAATTGCTTTTTCTACTTCTGAACAAAAACGATCATATGCTTGTTCAATTGTAGAAGTTTCTAGAGCTAAATGAATTAATTTTTTAATATCATTTATACTATAAACTTGTTTTAATATAAAAACCACAAATAAAGTTGACATATGCTCTCTATTATATTTTTTATTAATAGGAGCTTTTATAACATTGTGCTTTACATAGTTATTAATCATAGTTTTAGTAATAATTTTATCATCTTTTTCACTATCATCTTTAATATAACCATTTAAATACTGTTCTAATAAAGTAACTAATTGGTCAATGTATAAATCAATATTAGGTAGTTCTTTCCAACGTGGTAAGTGAAAAAATTCAATTTCTTTATCCAAAGCAATCACCTCATAACTGATAATAGAATAACATTTTTAGAAAGGTTAGTCAACTACTTGACAAGATATTTTATATGTGGTAATCTAGTAATCGATACTAAATAAAGGAGAAAATCTATGGAGAGAGAAAAATATTTAGAAGCTACTGAGTATGAAAATATTAAGGAGCTAATCTATGGTTCTGTTGAAAAATATGGAGAAAAAGATGCCTTTATTATCAAACACAAAAGTGAAAAAGAAGTAACATATGAAAACATCAGTTATAAAAAATTATTAGAAGACATAAATCAGTTAGGAACCAAATTTTATGAATTGGGATATCAAAATAAAAGAGTAGCAATAGTAGGAAGAAACTGCTATGAATGGTCATTAACTCATTTGGTAAACTTACTTGGAGGAATTGTAAGTATTCCTTTAGACAAAGAGCTACAAATTGTAGAATTAGAAAATTGTTTAATAAGAAGTAAAGCAGATGTATTGGTTTTTGATGAAAAATACATTGAAAATATAGAAAACATAAAAAAAAGAGGACATACAAAAATTGCAAATTATATTTGCATGAGCAAAAAAGATAATTATTTATCAATACCAGAATTGAAACAGCAAGGAAAAGAATTATTAGAATCAGGACATAAAGAATATATAGAAGCTGACATAGATAAAAATAAAATGAATATATTATTATTTACTTCAGGAACCACATCAATGTCAAAAGCAGTAATGCTTTCTCAAAAGAATATAGCCTCTAATGTATATGGCATGCAATTAGTAGAAGATATTAGAAAAGAAGATGTAAACATTGCATTTTTACCTTTTCATCATGTTTTCGGTTCTACATGTATGATTGTTATGCTAGCATATGGTGTAACTACTGTATTTCCAGATGGGCTTCGTTATATTGCACAAAATCTAAAAGAATATAAAGTTTCTGTATTTGTTGGCGTTCCATTACTAGTGGAAGCGATTTATAAAAGAATTGAACAAGGAATTGAAAAAAAAGGAAAAACAAAAACAGTAGACATGGCAAAAAAGATAAGCAATATTTTATTAAAATTGCATATTGATATTAGAAAGACTTTGTTTAAAGACATTATAAATGAATTAGGAGGAAAACTTAGATTTGTCATTTCTGGAGGAGCTCCTTTAGATAAAAAAGTAGCACAAGGATTTAATGAACTAGGAATTAATGTTGTTCAAGGATATGGTTTAACAGAAACATCTCCAGTTATAGCTGCAGAAAACTGTAAAAAAGTAAAATATGGTTCAATTGGATTTCCAATGGAAAATGTGGAATTAGAATTAGTAAATCAAGATGAGCAAGGTGTAGGGGAAATACGCATAAAAGGACCTAATATTATGCTAGGATATTACGAAAATGAAGAAGCAACTAAAGAAGTTATACGAGATGGATGGTTTTATACAGGTGACTTGGGATATTTTGATAAAGAAGGATATTTATTCTTGACTGGAAGAAAAAAAGATATGATTGTCTTAAAAAATGGAAAAAAGGTATTCCCAGATGAAGTAGAAATGTTAATTAATCGATTAGATGAAGTCAAGGAATGTATAGTGTATGGTATTCCAGATAAAAATGACAAAAATGATTTAAAGCTTTCAGTTAAAGTTGTATATGATAAGGAAGTTGTTGATGAAAAATATCCTAATATTACACGTGAAGAACTAGAAAATATAATTTGGCAAAAAATAAAAGACATAAATAAAACATTTCCACCTTATAAATACATAAAAAATATGATATTAACAGATATAGAGCTAATTAAAACAACTACAAAAAAAGTAAAAAGAAATGAAGAGTTGAAATTACTTTTAAAAGAATAAATTGAAAAATCCAACTTTAATGGTTGGATTTTTATTCAATTTCAGTTATTTTTAAATTAAACTTATCTTCAAAAACCTTTTTTTTAGCAATATATTCTTTAGTTTTAAAACCTTTTACATCAATAACTTCTGTTGAATTGTCTTTATGGAATACAATGAAATCTGCCTTGTATTTTAAACCAGGTGCTAGAATAAATATGGGTTGTAAACAAAATCCATTAATTTCTTTTCCTTGTAATCTCAATTTTAATTCACAATAGTAATCCGCTTCTTTTTGACTATCGAAGGTATGACCATCTATTGAAACTTTATTTGCCTTGTATTTACTTTTTCTTTTATTATTATTTGTAAAATCCTTATAATCATCTACTGTCCAATGTTCCATCAAATGCACCCCTTAATTTTTATATATTGCTATTATAACGAAAAAACAATAAAAGTGCAAGTAATTGCATTTGCAAAAAATAAAATTATATGATACGATGATACTGTTCAGTTGGTCAAGTATAACCATGAGCCAGATAATATATTATTTATGCAGTAACAATTCGTGGGGACCAACAAATTATAGACTGTTAGCAAAAGGCTTTTAATAATGATATTTATTCATAACTTTGGTGTCGCAACTTCCATAATAAAAAGATTAATATGTCAGTTGCTCCAAATCGCACTCCACTTCGTTTCGCTTAATCGCTTACGCAGTTATTCAAAATATAATTATTAAAAGCCTTTTACATTACAGTCTGTTATGTAGTTGGGAGTTACAAATAAATAATATATTATCTGGCTCATGGTTATACTTGACCAACTGAACTGTAAATAAATTATAGGAGAAAATAATGAATTCAAATATACCAGAATTTTTAGAAGTAATGTTAGAAGAACAATATGGAAAAGAAATAACTAAAAAAATTATACAAGGTTATCAAAGTAGAAGATATACAACACTACGAGTTAACACATTAAAAACTACAATAGATGACGTAGAGAAAACATTACAGAAAGAAATAATTGATTATGAAAAAGTAAGTTGGAGTAATGAAGCATTCATTATAAAAAATGCTACCGAAAAAGAACTAAAAAAATTAGACATATATAATAATGGCGACATATATTTGCAAAGTTTATCATCTATGTTACCACCAATTATTTTACAACCAATGCCAAAATTAGACATTTTAGATATGTCAGCCGCTCCTGGGAGTAAAACTACACAGATTGCAGCAATTACACAGAACAAAGCAAATATTACAGCTTGTGAGATAAATAAAATTCGTGCTGAACGATTAAAATATAATTTAGAAAAACAGGGAGCAAATGCATATGTTATGATACAGGATGCCACCAAAATAGATGATTTCTTTTCTTTTGATCAAATCTTATTAGATGCACCATGTAGTGGTAGTGGTACAATAAATTTGCAATTTAATAATAAAAAAGACTTATGCACTAAAAAATTAGTTGAAAATTCAACAGTTTTACAAGCCAATTTGATAAAAAAAGCTATAAAGCTTTTGAAATCGGGGAAAGAAATGGTTTATTCTACTTGTTCTATATTATCTTGTGAGAATGAAGATATTATTAGTAATATATTAAAAGAAGGAAAAGCTGATATAGTACCTATCAAAATTAAAGGAATAGAACAAGTTCCGCTTCTTCCTTCGAAAATAGAGGGAACGTTATGTGTTTGTCCTAATGAATATTATGAAGGATTTTTTGTTGCAAAAATAAGAAAGAGATAGGGGAAAGTAAATGTACTATGTTTATATGTTGAGATGTGAAGATAATTCTATTTATACTGGAATTACAACTAATGTAAAGCATCGCATGGAAGAACATTTTAGTAAGAAAAATTGTGCTAAATATACTTATACTCATACGGCTAAAAAATTAGAATGTGTATGGCAAACTGAAAATAGAGTATTGGCGTCTAAGTTAGAATATCGAATAAAACAATTATCTAAGGCAAAAAAGGAAGAATTAATTTTAAAAAATAATTTAAATGAATTATTTCAAAATCAATTAGAAGTTTCAAAATATGAAAAGTATTAAAAAATATTAATTTTCTACTTGACATTACAGAACAAAAGTTCTATAATAAATAAAACTAAAAGGAGTGATTATTATAGAACAAGAAAAAAGTATAATCGTAGCAAATTATGATACAGAAAATATTAAAAATTTGATTTATACTGTAAGAGGAAAGCAAGTAATGTTAGATAGTGATGTGGCAATGCTGTATCATTATGATACTAAACGAATAAATGAAACTGCTAGAAGAAATCAAGAGCGATTTCCAGAAAATTTTTGTTTTCAACTAACAGAGGAAGAAACACATTCTTTAAGATCACAATTTGTGATCTTAAACAAAAACGGTAGAGGACAACACAGAAAATATATGCCATATGTATTTACAGAACAAGGGATAGCAATGCTTTCAGGATTATTAAAGAATGAAATTGCAGTTCAAGTGAGCATAAACATTATGAATGCTTTTGTAGACATGAGAAAATTTATGCTATTAAATGGACAAGTATTTGAAAGATTAACTAAAATTGAATATAAATTATTTGAACAAAATCAAAAACTACTAAGTCATGATGAAAAATTTAATCTTGTTTTTAATGAATTGCAAAAACAAAACGCGGAAGACTTTAAACAAAAAATATTTTTTGATGGACAAATCTATGATGCTTACAGTCTAATAATTGATATAATAAAGACTGCTCAAAACAAAATTCTAATCATAGATAACTATATAGATGACAGTATTTTAAAAATGTTATCAAAGAAGAATAAAGAAGTAGAAGTAGTAATATTAACATCTTCAAATAGTAATATAAGAAAAATAGATATACAAAAATTTAATTCACAATATCCAAGTTTAAAATTATCTTATACAAACAAATTTCATGATAGATTTATAGTCATAGATAACAAAGATTTATATCATATTGGAGCATCATTAAAAGATTTAGGAAAAAAGTGCTTTGCAATTTCAAAGATAGAAGATATTGAATATATAAAAAGAATAGAAGGCACAATATAAATTTTTAAGGTCGCAAATTGCGACCTTAAACAAAAACAGTAGAAAAATAACTAATCACAAATTGTAATTTCAAGTTTTGTGTTTTATATTTCAATTTTAGGCTGATACCTCTCAAGCCACATATTAACTTGGCAAAGATATGCCATAAGCTGTGGACCAGTCATCAATTGACCAAACCAAGGACGAGTAAAAGCTTTGCCATCTGTATTCAAAATATTCAAAATAAACTCTCGATTCAATAAATCATTAATAGGAGCATTTTTATCTTGTATAATCTCTGTTAACATATCCTTAACCTTTACCAAATAAGTAGGATTATGAGTCTTTGGATATGGAGATTTTTTTCTATCAACAATTTCACTAGGAAGAAAATCACGAGAAACATATCTAAGTAACCCTTTTTCTCTGCCATTCAAAGCCTTTAATTCCCACGGAATATTCCATACATATTGTGCTAATCTATAATCACAAAAAGGAACACGAAGCTCAAAACCATTGTACATTGCCATTCTATCAGAACGGTCTAAAAGAGTCTGCATAAACCAATTTAATGTTAAATGAGAAATTTTTCTCTTTTCAGCTGTTTCTTTTGAATCTATATCTAAAATGTCTACCTCTGACAAACTTTCATGATAACGAAAATCAATATAATCCTTCAAATTAATCTTTTTGCCAATTGCAGGATTCAACAATTCCTGTCTTTCTGTTATTGCAATAGACCAAGGAAAAGTATTACTATTTAAAGCATCTTCGCGGAAAAACCATGGATAGCCACCAAAAATTTCATCAGCACATTCACCTGTTAAAGATACGGTCATTTCTTTTTTTACATTTTTACAAAATAGCAATAAAGAAGAATCAATATCAGCCATTCCGGGCATATCTCTTGCAATCATGGCATCTTCTAAATATGAAGCAAGTTCAGGTGTATCAATAACAATTTTGTGATGATTTGTATATAAATTTTTATTCATTAAATCAATGTAATAATTATCGGAATTTGGTTGAAAATCACTTTTAACAAAATTTTTATCATTATCTACATAATCAATTGAATAAGTATCAAGTGGAGGCAAGCCTTTATCTTTGCAGTAATCAGCAGCAAATTTTGTAATTATACTAGAATCTAATCCACCAGATAAAAACGTACATATTGGAACATCTGATACAAGTTGCCTTGTAATAGCGTCATTTAGTAAAAACTTCAATTTTTCACATGTTTGTTTAAGATTATCAGGGTGTTCTTTAGAAGTTAATTTCCAATATCTTTCTAAATGTAAACCTGAAGAATTAAAAATTCCAAAATGAGCAGGTTTCAATTCGAAAATATTTTTAAAAATAGTAGTACCAGGGGTGTGAGAAGGACCAATTCCAAAAAGTTCTGCAATTCCTTGACTATCAATTTCCTTTTCAATACCAGGATATTCAAAAAGAGCCTTAATTTCAGAAGAAAAAATTAAAGTATTATCTTTTAATGTATAAAATAAAGGTTTAACACCAAAATGATCACGGGACATAAATAATTCTTGCTTTTTTGAATTCCATATAGCAAATGCGAAAATACCATTTAAATGATTTACTACATCATTTCCAAAATGAATATAACTTTTTAGTAAAACTTCTGTGTCACAATGTCCACGAAAAGAAAATCCATTTTCTTCTAATATCTTTCGAAGTTCTTTTGTATTATAAATTTGACCATTATAGCAAATAACAAAATCTCCATAGGAATATTTTTCTATCATTGGTTGTTTTCCGTCCATTTGCATCAATAACTATTAATCGTTTATGTCCCATACAAATATTATTATCTATGTAATAACCATCCTCGTCAGGACCTCTTTTACTAAGTACATTATTCATGTTTTCTATAATAGTTTTATTTTGTATATTTTGATTTTTTAAATTAGTAAAACCAACAAATCCACACATAATTACCTCCATACATATTTAATATTGTCTTATTATTGTATGCAAAAAAACGAATAAAATTTATTGATTTTTCAAAAAAATTATAGTACACTAATGTCGGAGGAAGTATAAATGAACTTAAAAAATGCAATAAAACATTTTATATTAATTACACATCACAAATGGGTTGTTTTTAAATTATGTTGTAAAATAGGTGAACCATGGAGAGGACTTGTGCATGATTTATCAAAATATTCTCCAACAGAATTTGGAGAAAGTATTAAATATTACGTGGGACATCATTCACCAATTACAGAGGCAAAAAAAGATAAAGGATATTCTATTGCTTGGTTACATCATAAAGGAAGAAACAAACACCACACACAATATTGGGTAGATTATGACGCTCCAAACATTGCACCAATTATTCCTTATAAATATGCCGCAGAGATGATTTGTGATAAATTGGCTGCGGGTATAATTTATAAAGGCAAAGAATGGACAAAAGAATATGAGTTATCTTATTGGATAGAAAGAGAAAAGGATAAGTTGGATATACACCCAAAAATAAGAGATTTTGTAACTGCTGTTCTTACTCAAGTTGCCGAACAAGGTATTGATAAAACATTAACAAGAAAAAACATGAGATATTTATATAAAAAAATAGTTGACTAAATCATGAAAAAATGATATAAATATTAGGTACTTCATACATACGGCCCCTTGGTCAAGCGGTTAAGACGCCACCCTCTCAAGGTGGAATCATGGGTTCGATTCCCGTAGGGGTCACCAGAGTATTACTATACGAGCCTGTATAGTAATTTTTTTAATATATTTTTAATAAAATCAAAAGATAGGAGTTGATTGAATTGGAAAATGCAAAATGGTTTAACCAAGATATCAAAGAAGTTGAAAAAACTTTAGAAACAAACATAGAAAAAGGGTTAGATTTACAAGAAGTTCAAAAAAGACAAGAAAAATATGGATTAAATCAATTAAAAGTAGCAAAAAAGAAAACATTATTACAAAGATTTTTAGAGCAATTCAAAGATTTTTCTATTATTGTCTTAATTATAGCAGCAATTGTTTCTGGAATAGTAGGCATAGCAGAAGGAGAAGGAATTACAGATACAATTATTATTCTAATTGTAGTTATTGTAAATGCAATAATAGGAGTAACACAAGAATCTAAAGCTGAAAAATCATTAGAAGCATTACAAAAATTAACAGACCATGCGGCAAAAGTAGTTAGAAATGGAGAAATTACTGTAATACCAGCAAAAGAATTAGTACCAGGAGATATAGTGATATTAGATACAGGTGACTATATTCCAGCAGATTTAAGAATTATAGAAGCAGCAAACTTAAAATCACAAGAAGCTTCTTTGACTGGAGAATCTGTGCCAGTTGAAAAAAGTATAGAAAAAATAACTGGTGAAGACATTGGAATTGGTGATAGAATTAACATGTTATTTTCTTCAAGTTTAGTAACATATGGCAGAGGAAAAGGAATTGTTGTTGAAACTGGTATGACAACAGAAGTTGGAAAAATTGCAGGAATGATAAATAATACAGAAAAGCAAGAGACACCTTTACAACAAAAATTGAATAAACTAGGAAAAACATTGGGAATTGCAGCATTAGCTATATGTGTATTTATTTTTATAGTAGGACTATTACAAGGCAAAGAACCAATCCATATGTTTATGACAGCAGTAAGTCTTGCAGTTGCAGCAATTCCAGAAGGACTAGTAGCTGTTTCTACGATTGTTCTAGCAATAGGCGTGCAAAAAATGGTAAAAAGAAATGCTATTGTCAAAAGATTGCCAGCAGTTGAAACGTTAGGAAGTGCTACAGTAATATGTTCTGATAAAACAGGAACATTAACTCAAAATAAAATGACAGTAGAGAAAATATTTATAAATGAAGAAACAAAAGATTTAGAAAATATAAAAGACATTAATGAAGACATCAATAAATTAGTATTTGCTAATATGTTATGCAATGATACTAAAATATCAAAAGATGGAACATTAACAGGTGACCCTACAGAAACAGCATTAGTAGATATGGCATTTAAATTAGATTTTGACC